>DASTJZ010000017.1:0-4953 GCA_035716185.1 Candidatus Dormiibacterota bacterium | reverse complement strand
CCGGTGCCAAGCCAAGCCGAAGCTCGCCCGAAAAAGCCGACCGCTCAGCGGTCGCTAATGCCCCAGTCCGGCTGTCAGCTCGACGCCGCGACGAAAAAGAGGAGCTGGCCGAGAAGCTGGCCGGGGAGAAGGGCGATCATGGCGAGGTAAAGCAGCCCGGTCGTCGGATTGAAGGCGCGCAACCGGCAGGTGGGGAAGGCGAGGCCGGCAGCCAGCAGCGGCAGGATGACCGCTCCCAGCGCCCAGAGCGCGGAGAGGACCGGACTCAGGCCGAGAGCCCGCGCGGGCGAACCGGCCCCGTGGGCAAGCCCGCCGAGCGCCAGCGGAAAGACGATCGCCTGTAACACCAGGCCGACCAGGAGCAAACCGATGGCACGCAACAGGGGACGGTTGGTCAGGGCAGGCGTCACGAGATACCAGTGGCCAAGCAGCATCCCGGTGGTCGCCGCCCCCAGCACGGCCGCGGACAGGATGACGACCAGGGCCACCGCCGCGCCATCGACCAGCGATCCGGCCAGTGGCCAGAAGGCTCCGGCGATGGCGACAATCAAGAGCCCAGATGCCGAAAGCACCAGCACCCAGCTGGTCGCGGCGGTGTCTTGGCCGCGCCAGATTGCGACCGCGTTGACGATCAGGGCGATGAGCAGCAGGGCCTGGAGCCCGACCAGGGCGTCGGCGGCAAAGCCGTTGATCCCGAGCAGCGCGTGGTAGGAGCTGGGCGGCCCGGCCCAGGCAACCAGCAGGGCCAGTGCCCCGAAAATCGCGTAGGTCACGGCGATGAATTTCAGGAATCCGGTGGTCAGGCCGCCGGTGATCCGCAGGTAGGCGACGGTGGCGATCCCGCCGGTTGCCGTCTCCGCCAGGAGGAGGAAGAGTGCGAGCGGCAGCGTCAGTGTGGCGATGCACTGATGGTTGCAATCGATTGAAGCGGTGCTCAGCAAGACCATTCGCGCCGATATAGATTAGGAGAGGCATGCCGCCCGAGCCCGACGACCAGCGTGGCTTTGTCCCCGTGACCTTCACGGATGGCACCTGGAAAACCGCGGAGGGCGAGGTGGTTCCCTGGTACGAGGTGCAAACCGATCTCGTGCCGGAGGCCGAGCTTCAGGAAGCGCTCGAGCGGGTGCTCAGTGTCTACGGCGTCAGCGACGTCGTGGTTGACGCCTTCGATCAGTTTCGAAAAGAGCTGAAACGTTCCGGCACGCCCGAGGACTGATCAGCGTGCTCTTCCGGCGCGACCGCGAACAGGATCCCCGTGTGCTCCAGGATCCACACCGTCTTCCACCGGGCCAGGTCCTTACGCAGAAGTGGCCGGTGCTGTCGTACGGCAGTCCACCTGGCTACGACATGACGAAGTGGCGCCTCAGACTCTTTGGCGAAGTCGGCGCGCCGGCGACGCTGAGCTGGCAGGACGTTCGCAACCTCCCATCGACGCAGGTCACCGCCGACATGCACTGCGTCACCACCTGGAGCCGGCTGGACAACCACTGGGAAGGTGTCGCGTTCCGGGACCTCGCCGGCCTGGTTCAACCAACCAGCGATGCCCGCTACGTCATCGCCCACTGCGACGCGGGCTACACCACGAGCCTGCCGGTCGAGCTCCTTGCCGATGAGGACGTCCTGATCGCCTACAGGCACGACGGCGAGGAGTTGAGCGCCGACCATGGTGGTCCGCTTCGACTGGTGGTGCCAAAGCGCTACGCCTGGAAGAGCGCGAAGTGGCTGGAAGGGCTCGAATGGGTGAAGTTCGACCGGCTTGGATTCTGGGAGAAAAACGGCTACAACAACAGCGCCGACCCCTGGAAAGAGGAGCGCTACTGGTAGACCTCGTCTCCCTCCCCGTTGTGGGGAGGGGCGGGCAGCGGGTCGATATACTCCGGTTAGGGGTGCGCGTGGCGCGCTGAGAGGTGGAACGCTCCACCAACCCTTCGAACCTGATCTGGGTAATTCCAGCGGAGGGATGAACATGGCGACATCGGTCGACCTCAACGAGGTCTCGTCCGACCAGTTCCTCAAGGTCGAGACCCATGGCATCGATGCCATTCCGGATACCGAACGGCACGGTCATCCGCGCGAGCTCGGCTTTCTCTGGGCCGGCGCATTCGTCAACTACGCGAGCTTGCTGACGGCGAGCCTTTTGACGACCTATTACGGGCTCGGAGTTTGGGATGGCCTGGTTGCCGTCATCATCGGCACGCTGGTCGGGGCCGTGTTGCTTGGCCTGCTCAGCAACACTGGTCCGCTGAGCGGCCTGCCGCAGATCATCTTCACCCAGCGCGTCTTCGGACGGCGCGGCGCGTATCCAGGTGCCGTCCTGACTCTCTTCCTCGGTGTGGGATGGTTTGCCGTCGACACGGTGATCGCGGCGCTGGCGGGCGTCCAGCTGCTGCAGGTCCTCGGCCTGCCGGCCGCCGTGGCCGGCAAATTCCTATTTCCCTGGGTCCTCGTCATCGCGGCCGCCAGCGTCGCCGTTGCCGTCTATGGCCACCGCACGATCAAGGTCTTCGAGAGCTTCGGCGCCGTCGCCTTCGCGGCGCTGTCCCTGGTTCTCTTTGCGCTGCTCGCCGGACAGATGCACTGGACGGCCGGTCCGAGCGCCACGGGCGGGGCCTACCCCGCGGCTTTCATCCTGGGCGCTATGACCTGCTTCGCGCTGGTCGCCTCCTGGTATCCATTCGCCAGCGATTACTCGCGCTATCTTCCGGCGAGAAGTTCGGCTGCGGCGGTCACCTGGTGGCCGATTGTGGGCGTCACGCTGCCCATGATCCTGCTGGGCTTGTTCGGTTTGTTGGCGCCAACCATCGATCCCAAACTGGCCGCCGACCAGGGCGTGCTCGCCGTCTTCACCCGGCACGCGCCGCCTGCGATCAGCGTGCTGTTCTTCGCCTTCGTGATCCTGGGCGAGGTATGGGCCAACTACCTCGATGTCTATACCGCCGGCCTGGTGACGCTAACGCTCGGCGTGCGCCTCGAGCGCTGGCAGACGGCGCTGGGCGCGGGGCTCCTGGGAGCGGCCATCGCCACCATCGCCGTGGTCATCTGGGATTTTCACCAGTTCTATCAGGACTTCCTGATCCTGACCTACCTCTGGGCGCCGGCCTGGGCGGCGGTGGTGCTGCTCACCGTCTTCGTCCTGAAGCGAGCCCAGCCGTTGCCGGCGCTACTCGCCTGGCTGATCGGCACGGCGGTCAGCCTTATCTTTGTCAACTATCCGAACCTCTTCTCGACCGTGCTTCCCAATGCGCACTTCCCGAACCAGCCACTGATCGATGCGCTGCACGGCGCCGATCTCTCAGGCATCATCAGCGTGGTGGTTGCGGCGCTCGCCTACCTGACCCTGAGGAGAGTGGCGGATTGACCATCCCTGTTGCGCTGACTATCGCCGGCTCGGACTCGGGTGCCGGTGCCGGCATTCAGGCCGACCTGAAAACCTTCGCGGCCTTGGGGGTTTACGGGTTGACCGTGATCACCGCCATCACCGCCCAGAACACGCAGGGTGTCCGGGCGGTGCAGGAGATCGACACCAAGATCATCGAGGCCCAGCTCGATGCCGTGGCCGAAGACTTCGCCATCGGTGCGCTGAAGACCGGCATGCTGTCGAGCGTGGCGGTCATCGAGACCGTCGCCGCGGGCATTCGACGACACGGCCTCGAGCCGCTCGTCGTCGACCCGGTGATGGTGGCGAAAAGCGGAGACCGATTGCTGCGGAAAGAGGCTGTCGAGGCGCTCCGTACCACGCTGCTTCCATTAGCGCGTCTCGTCACGCCCAACCTCCCTGAAGCCGAGACTCTGGCCGGCTTGTCGATCCGGACTCGCGATGATCGGGTCGCGGCCGCCAGGGCGATCATCAAGCTGGGGGCCGATGCGGTCGTCATCAAGGGAGGCCACTCGGACGACGACCCGGTGATCGACCTCCTGGTCGACAATGAGGGCGTCGAGGAATTTTCCGCGCGGCGCATCGCCACCAGCAGCACGCACGGCACCGGCTGTACGTTTTCCGCGGCGATCGCCGCAGGGCTGGCACGCGGCCTCGACCTGCCCACGGCCGTCGGCGAGGCGCGCAGCTACCTGTCGCGAGCCCTGCTCGACGCCCCCGGTCTGGGGCAGGGGCATGGCCCGCTGCAGCACTTCCCGTCGCCCGAGCTATCGCATGCCCTTCACTGACCGGGATCTCGAGTACCTCGAGCGGGTCCACGCGCCGCTCGACCCGGTGCTCGAGGAGATGCTGACCGCCGGTCGGAAAGAGGGCATCCCGATTGTGCAGCCCGGCGCCGGCCGGTTGCTTCGCGTGCTGGTGACAGCCATGGCGCCCAAGCGCGTGCTCGAAATCGGTACGGCCATCGGCTTCTCGACGCTGTGGATGGCGACGGCACTGCCGGAGGGGGGCCGGATCGACACCATCGATCCCGACCGCTCGCGCACCGATCGGGCACGCCGCTACTGGCTGCGCGCCGGTGTCACCGACCGGGTGCGGGTGATCAACGAGCCGGCCCTCCGCGTCCTTCCCCGGCTGACGCCTGGGATCGAGTTCGCCTTCATCGACGCCATCAAGACGGAGTACATTGCCTACCTCGATGCGCTGCTGCCGAAGATGGCGCCCGGCGGGATGATCACGGTCGACAACGTGCTCTGGAGCGGCCGGATCGCCGCGGGCGAGAACGACGACGACACCGACGCGCTGCGCGCCTTCAACGAGCACTTTCTCCGCCACGAGCAACTCGAGGCCACGATCGTTGCGGTGGGCGACGGCCTCGGCATCGGCGTCGTCCGCCCACACGTGTCGTCCTGAATCCTGCGTTCCGAGTTACAGTTTCACGGGTTGCCGAGCGACGATTCATCCTTGACGCGCGACCGGGTCCGCGATGCCTATCGCACGGTGCTGCGCGCCCGGGCCCTCGACGATCGACGCTTCGTTCTCAATCGGGCCGGCAAGCTCGCCTTCATCATCTCGCC
>DASTJZ010000016.1:0-8341 GCA_035716185.1 Candidatus Dormiibacterota bacterium | reverse complement strand
GGTCAAGTTTCACCAGGCCTGGACCGACCTGCAGGCGGATTGCATCGTCTGTCCGTCGGAGGCGGCGTACCAGCTCTGCCTGCAGCGCGGTGTCCCGTCCAGCCGGCTGGTCAAGGCCGGACTGCCGATCCATCCCCGCTTTCAGGATGCAATCAAGGGATTCCAGGACCGGCCGGCGATGCGGCTCAAGCTCCGCCTGCGGCCGCACGCGCCCACGGTGTTGCTGACGGGCGGCGGCGACGGAACCGAGCCGCTGGGAAAGTACGCGGCGGCGCTGGCCCGCTCCCAGCTGGACGTCCAGGTGCTGGCGGTCTGCGGCCGCAACCGCAAGCTGGCCGAGCGCATTCGACAGGTAAACCACGCCGGGGTGCACGTCTTCGGCTTCGTCGACAACATGCCGGAGCTGCTGCTGGCGTCGGACCTGCTCGGCTCTCGAGCCGGGCCCGGCATGATCGCGGAAGGGTTGGCCTGTGGCTGCCCGCTCCTACTGACCGGCTATCTGCCGGGACAGGAGGAAGGCAACGTCAAGGAAGTCGTGACCCGAGGTCTGGGGCGCTACGTGCCGCGCCCCTCGGACCTGGTCGCGGCCGTCAATGACTGGTTCGCCAAACCGGCCCTCGAGCGGCTGGAAGATTCACAGCGAGCCCAGGCCGTCGCCGATCCCGCGGCCGCCTTTCAGATCGCCGACCTGATGGCGCGCATGGCCGGCTGAGTCGCCCTTCAGACGGCGGAACTGGGACAGAGCAGCCGGAAGTCGCAGCCGGAGCATCTCATCCGGTCGGGCTTTGCCGGAAAGAGGTCGGCGCGAATCCCGTCGGCAACCTTGAGGATGGTTTGCCGGTCTTCCTGCAACCGATCTTGTGGTTTGTCCACCGTAACCCGCTCGCCGGTCTCGAGGTAGTAGTAGGACAGGCTGAGTGGGTCGAAGCGAAAGACCTCGCGCGCAGCCAGCGCATATACCCCGAGCTGGAGGTCGCGTTGCAGCTCCGCCGCCCGTTTGGCGGAGCCTGTCTTGTAGTCGATCACCTCGTACGTCCCATCGCGATGGCGATCAACCCGGTCGATCCGGCCAGTGAGTCGAAGTCCATCGACGCGCAGGCTGAACGGTTGCTCGAGCAGCAGCGGCTTGCTCAGGTCGCCGGCATCGTAGGCGCGGCGCAGGTAGGTTCGACCCAGGTCCTGTAACGAGGGTGCCTGCTCGGGTGCGCAAAAGCGCTCTCGTGCCCAGGCCGCCACGTAGGCATGGTCGACCATCTCCCAGGTGAGCGGCCGTTCGCGCTCGATGCTGCCCAGGGCATCCTTGAGCGCCTCGTGCAGGATGCGGCCGAACTGCATCTGCGGCTTGGGACGGGTGGGCAGCCGGAAAACGAAGCGGTACTGATACATCTGCGGACAGCGCAGGTAGGTATCGACCTGCGTGTAGGAGAGGGCGGCGATCGGCGGCGCGTCATTGAGGGGGAGCTCGACCTGGTGCGCGACCTCGACCACGCCGCCAACCGGCGGCAGCCGGACGGAGGAGGCCGCCAGCTCGCGAGCCTCGTCGCCGCGGATCAACGGCAGAAAGCGCGAGGGTCGCCAGTCTTTCACGCCCTCATAGCGCGAGGCGAAGGTGCAGACGACTTCTTCGCGGGCGCGGGTGAGCGCGACGTAGGCGAGGCGGCGTTCTTCGGAGAGATGCAGCTCGGCGGGCGGCAGCTCTTCCTTGAGCAGCTCATTTGGAAGCGTGAGTCCTTCGCCCCGCCGGCTTGCGGGGAAGCGGCCTTCCACCAGGTGCGGGATGATGACCAGCCCGAACTCCAGCCCCTTGGCCTGGTGCACCGTCATCAGGTGCACGGCGTTGACGGTTTCATCGAGCGGGGCGATCTCTTCGTCGGCCTGGGCGGCCTCGGTGGCGTCGAGATGCCGCAGGTAAGCCGACAGGTGCTGGTCGGGATGCTCGTCGCAGTAGCTGCCGATCAGCTCGGCGAGCTTCTGGACGTTGGCACTGACCTGGAGTCGCTCGATCGTGCCACTGAAGCGCTCCAGGTCGAGATATCGGGTGTGCTCCATCACGGCGTAGAACAGGTCGTCGACCCCGAGCCGGAGTGCCTGGCCGGCAAAGCGGCGCAGGTCCGCCGTCAGCCGCTGGGCGCCGTCATCATCGGCCTCCTCCAGGATGTCGAAGACGCGGCGTCCGTCGTCCCGAGCCTGTCGCGACCAGCGAGCAGCGCGTACGGTGTCGACGGCATAACGCGGCAGGCTCAGCAGCCGCATCAGGCACACGACGTCGTCGGGCGACTCGATCGCCCGCAGGTAGGCGAGACAATCCTTGATTTCCGGCTGCTGGTAGAAGCCGCGCCCTCCGCTGACCTGATAGGCGACGCCGATCCGTTGCAACGCGCGGGCGAAATTGTGCAGGTGCGCGTTGGCCCGGAGTAGCACGGCGATCCGGCTCGGCAGATGGCGGCCCTCGTCGATGGCCCGCTTGACGTAGGCGGCAACGGCATCGGCTTCTTCCGTCACGCTGGTGGCGGAGAGCACGCTCACCGGTGCGCCCTCGCCGCGGGTGGCGGTCAGTTGCTTGTCGAGCCGGTCTGGATCGGAGGCAATCAACCGGCCGGCGGCCCGCAGGATGGGTCCGCGGCTGCGGAAGTTTTCCGCCAGGTGGACGACCGTGGCATCCGGGAAGACGTTCTGGAATCGCTTCAGGTTTGCCACCGAGGCTCCGCGAAACTTGTAGATGCTCTGGTCGTCATCGCCCACCACGGCGAGGTTGCGCTCATCGCCGGCCAGCAATTCGAGCAGCCGGCTCTGGGCGAAGTTCGTGTCCTGGAACTCGTCCACCATCACGTGGGCGAAGCGGGCCGCCTGGCGCCGCCGCACGGCCGGCTCCGAGCTGAGCAGCTGGACGCTATAGAAGATGGTGTCGTCGAAGTCGAGCCGCTCGTCGGCGAGCATCCGGTCCTGGTATTGCGCGTAGACCCGCGCCGCTTCCCGCTGCGCTTCGACGGCGGGGTCGTCGACGCCCTCCATCCGTTCGGCCCACGCGCGGAATTCGCCGGGCGAGACCAGCTCCTGCTTGGCCCGCTCCACCAGCGTCAGCAGTTCGGCGATCCGCTCGTAGGGCCGCTGCGCATGGAACAGGTGGGGCGGCCGCAACTCGAGCAAGACGTCGCGCATCAACTCCCATTTGCGCACCTCGCTGACGATCCGAAAGCCTCTCGGGATGCCGGCCAGCCAGCCTTCCTCCTGCAGGAAGCGCTGGGCGTAGGCGTGGTAGGTCATGACAAAGCGCTCCCCCGTCGGCAGGTAGTCCTCGTTCTCGACGCGATCGAGCACTTCGCGCGCGGCCTTGTCGGTGAAGGTCAACAGCAGGATGTTTTCCGCCGGGATACCGGCCTGGCGCAGCCGGCGATAGCGCTCGACCAGCACCCGAGTCTTGCCGGTACCGGCGCCGGCGACGATCAGCAGCGGACCACCTGGGTGGGCGATGGCCTTCCGCTGCGCCTGGGTGAGGCCCGCGGTCGGGATAGTGGCCGTGGCCATCACCGCAGCGGACCCGCCTGGCGGAAACGAATCTCTCGGATGACCGGCGCACCGATGATCGCGTTGAGCTGTTCGATCAGCCGGCCGCGCTCGAGATGGAGCTGATGCGCCAGCGCCGTGCTGCTCGCCGTCACCCAGAGGGTGCCGCCGGTGAGCTTCTGCGCCTGACTCTCGCGGGCGAGATCTCCAAGCAGTTGCGGCCAGAGCCAGAGCGCCTGGGCCTCGTGAGTCCGGCGCGATATTCCCAGCGAGCGCAGCGTTTGGGGCAGCGCCGCCCCGATCCTACGCATGGATGGTGCCGCGCTCGACCCGAAAGACGGCGGCGCGTTCCAGGATGCTTTTCGGCAGGTCGTTGAGATCCGCCGCGGTGATCAGGGCCTGCGGCCCGGGTTGGAGCGCGGCCAGCAGCCGCTCCCGCCGGGCGGGGTCGAGCTCGGACATCACGTCGTCGAGCAGGAGCACCGGTTGCTCGCCCGTGGCCTCGGCCAGATAATGCAACTCGGCCAGCTTGAGGCTGAGCACGGCGCTCCGCTGCTGGCCCTGGCTGGCAAACAGCCGGGCTTCGTGATCATCGAGCCACATCTCGACATCGTCGCGCTGCGGTCCGACAGCTGTCTGTCCGCGCCCAATCTCTTCGTCACGCGCCTCGCGCATGGCCGCCTTCAGCTGTTCGACCACGAGCTCACGGGGCGCCTCGCCGATCCGCGCCCCGGCCGGCCGGTAGCGCAGCTCAAGCCGCTCCCGGTCGTCGCTTAGCTCGCGGTGGAACGCCGCCGCGATCGGTTGCAGCTCGAGCAGCCGCCGCTGACGGTCGACCATGATGGTGGCGCCCGACTCTGCCAGGGCGTCGGTCCAGTAGTCGAGCGCATCGAGTGGTTGGCGATTCTCGCGGATGCCGCGCAGCAGGGCGTTGCGCTGCTCCAGCAGGTGGCCGTAGCGATTGAGCTCGCGGGCGTGACCGGCGTCGAGCTGCGAGAGGAGCGTGTTGAGAAAGCGACGCCGGCCTTCACCAGGACCCTTGATCAGCTGCAAGTCATCGGGCCAGAAGAGCACCACGCGCAGCGCGCCCAACATGTCGCTGGATCGACGGTGCATCCCGTTCACCGTAAAGCGCCGCGATGCCCGAACGGCTGTGGATTGCGACGGTGCGGTTGGATCGGTTGGCGAGCGCGCCAGGTTGACGCGGAGCTCGAGCTGGTCGCGCCCCTCGTCGGTCTGCACCTCGCAGCTGACGCGCGCCGCCGGCTGACCGAAACGCACCAGGTCGGCCGCCTGCTGCGTGCGGGGCGATCGGGTGAGCGCCAGCATGCCGACGGCCTCGAGCAAATTCGTCTTCCCTTGGGCGTTGCCGCCAAAGAAAACGGTGGACGACCGCTCCAGCGTCAGGTCGAGCTCTGCATAATTTCGAAAGTCGAAGAGTGAGACGTTGGAAAGAAACAGGGCTACATAGCCACGCGCACGGGCATGATGATGTAGAGGTAGTCGTCCTTGCCGACCGGCTTGATCAGGCCGGGATTCAATGGGCCGGTGAAGCCAAGCTGCACCTCGTCGGTGCCCAGGATGCCCAGCACGTCGAGGAGGTATTTGGAGTTGAAGGCGACCTGCAGGTCCTGGCCCTCGATGCGGGCGTCGACATCGGCAACGTTCTGTCCGACCTCGCTCGTGTTGGCCGTCAGGGTGAGCTTGCCACCCTCGGCTTTGAACTTGATCACGTTCGCCGCGTCCTTCGAGAAGAGCGACACCATCTTGGTGGTGAAGAGCAGATCCTGGGTCTTGACCGTGACCGTGGTCGTGCTCTGGCCGGGAATGACCTGCTGATAGTTCGGGTAGGTCCCCTCGATCAGCCGGCTCATCAATTCGACGTCGCGCGTCTTGAAGAAGACCTGGTTCTTCTGCGCCCCGACGGTGACCTCGATCCCGTCTTCGCCGGTCTTCAAAATACGGCTGAGCTCGCTGAGGGCGCGCGCCGGGATGACGATGGTATCGGTGTCCCCGGCATCCGCCTGGACCGGCAACGTCTTCACCGCCAGCCGGTGGCCGTCCGTGGCGGCGAAGGTCGCCTTGCCGCCGTTCAGCTGGACATAGACACCGGTCAGGACGGGTCGTCCTTCATCGCTGGAAGCCGCAATCACCGTCTGCTCGATGGCATCCTTGAGGTCGGTGGGGCTGATCTTGACCTTACGACCGTCGGCGCCCGCTGGGACCGGCGGGAAGTCGGCGGGATCGATGCCGCGAATGTTGGCATCGAAGTGATTGCTCTTTACCGCCAGCGATTGCGTCTTCCGGTCCAGGGTCATCGACAGGGGTTCGTCCGGATGTCCGGTCACGAAGTCGGTGAGCAACCGCGCCGGCACCGTGACGCCGCCTTCCTCCTGGACTTCGGCGGGAATGCTCTGGCGAATGCCGATTTCCAGGTTGGTGGCCGTCAACTGCAGGCCACTGTCACCGGTCTGGATCAGGACGTTGTTCAGGATAGGCAATGTGGTACGCGAGGACACGGCCCTGGAGACCACCTGCAAGCCCTGTCCGAGATTTGCGGCCGTGACGCTTACCTTCATGGTGCTCCCTTGTCTACACGACCGCGCTAACGAGAAGACCTAATTGAGAAAGAAGACGAAGTCGTAGAGCAGTGCATAAGCGGGAAAAGTCCCTTCTTCGCCTCGAATCGGGCCAATTATAGGCTTCACAAACTGTGCACATTGCTTGCCGCTATCCCCAACCGGGCGGGGTTCCAACCGTTTCCACGTCCCTCACGGTGCTTTCCCACAGGTCTAATGCGAATAAAGAATTTCACGAATCTTTCGGAGGTCGGACTGCAACCGCTGGTCTTCGCGGGACTCGGTATTGATCTTCTCGTAGGAATGCAGGACGGTCGTATGGTCACGCCCTCCAAAGGCCTGCCCGATGGCGGGCAGCGAGGAGGCCGTCTCTTCGCGAATGAGAAACATCGCGACCTGGCGGGGGAAGACGATGTGCTTGTCACGGCGCTTGCCCTTCATCTCTTCCAGGCTGATGTGATAGAAGTTCGCGACCGTGCGGGCGATGGTGTCGATCGATAGCGTGCGCGTGTCGGTCGAAGGGATGACATCTTGCAGCAGCTTGGCGGCCATGTCGACGTTGACCGGACTCCGATTGAGCGAGGCGTGGGCGATCACCCGGATCAGCGCGCCCTCGAGCTCACGAATGTTTTTCTGGATCTTGTGGGCGATGAAGGACAGGACGTCTTCGGGGACCAGGCGAGCGTAGGACCCGACCTTTGATTTCAGGATCGCCACCCGGGTTTCGAAATCGGGCGGCTGGATGTCGGCGATCAAGCCCCACTGAAAGCGCGAGCGGAGTCGCTCCTCGAGGGTGGGAATCTCCTTCGGCGGCCGATCGGACGAAATCACGATCTGACGATTGAGCTCGTGCAGCGAATTGAAGGTATGGAAGAACTCCTCCTGGGTACGGTCCTTGCCGGCCAGGAACTGGATGTCGTCGACGAGCAAGACATCGACCGTGCGGTAGCGGGTGCGGAAATCATTCATCCGTCCTTCCTGGATCGAGGAGATCATCTCGTTCATGAATTTCTCGCTCGTCACGTAGGCGACCCGGCGGCGGTGGTGCTTCTGCAGCACGGCATGACCGATAGCGTGCATCAGGTGCGTCTTCCCCAAGCCCACCCCGCCATAGAGGAACAGGGGGTTGTAGGCCTTGGCCGGCGTTTCGGCTACCGCGCGGCAGGCCGCATGGGCGAAGCGCGAACTGTTGCCGACCACGAATTGCTGGAACTGAAACTTAGGATTGAGCTGGGAGGCTTCGTCGAAGACCGGCTCTTCTTCCTCGGGTGCCGGCTCGTCGGCGACCGCGACCGCGGCGCTGCGGTTGGCCGGTTCGCGCTGGGTGGGGACCACCTCGAACGCGACGCTGACATCGCCCGAGACGATCGCCGAGAGGGTCTCCTTGATCATCGCGGAGTACCGGTCCTCGAGCCAGTCTTTGGCGAGCTTGGTCGGCACCCCGATCTTGAAGGAATTTTTTTCCCGCCCAACCAGCGACGCGTTCTTCAGCCAACTCTCGTAGCTCGGCTTACTGAGCTGAAACCGGAGTTCCTCCTGCGCAGCCTGCCAAATCTGTTCCGGATCCATCGGGTCCTCCATACGAACAACCACCATCGCTTCGTTGGAGAGCCGAGCCGGACTGCGCGGCGGTCGCGCGGACGGAAACGAGGCCCATGGACGGCGTTAGCGGAGACTCAACTTATACACAGCCTTCCCACAAGGGTGGAGAAGTCTATCGAGGTCTCCCCAGGCTGGTGTGCATAAGTTGTTGAAGGTTAGCTGCCGTAGCTCTCCAGGGCAGCGGAATCATAGCAAAAGGTCTTTGGCCACGCAATACGAATTTTCGTGTGGGTGCTTAGCCGCCGGCGCGCAGATGATATCGTTAGCGGCCGGAACAAGGCTCCATGAAACGTACGCATCAACCAAAGAAGCGTCAGCGGGTGAAGGTGCACGGCTTTCGCGCCCGCATGTCGACCACTGGCGGCGTCAAAGTCATCAAGGCGCGGCGGCGTAAAGGTCGCCGCCGGCTGACCCCGACCTCGAGCCGGCGGGCGCGCTAAGGGCGCACCCGGCCGAGGGTGCAACGTCGGTCGCGTCTGCTTCGCTCGACGGACTTTGACCGCACCCTTCGCTCCGGCCGGCGGGCGGCGTCCGAGTACCTGGCCCTCTTCGTTAGCGATAATGAGGTCGGCAGGCCGCGGGTCGGTCTGGCCGTCAGCCGTAAACTCGGCAATGCCGTTGTCCGGAATAGAATCAAGCGGCGCCTGCGCGAGCTG
>DASTJZ010000015.1:0-11096 GCA_035716185.1 Candidatus Dormiibacterota bacterium | reverse complement strand
GACGGACCTCCTGGCGGTAGATCGTCATGCTGCCGAGCAACGCGTCGTCCTTGCGGAGAGCAACCTGCAATGCGGTACGGGCGCCCCCGATATCGACGAGTGCGCGGCGGTTAGGCTCGCCCTCTCGATACGCATCCTCGGTCTTCAGGTCGACGTTGTGAATAAGCCGCTCGCCAGCAATGAAGCGCCCCGGTGCCGTCTTCGATCCGTAGGTCGGCGGGTTATTCATGCGAAATCTGGCATACTCCGGCGGAACCCCTCGCATGGCCGCCGTTCGAAGAGTGCTACCGTCAAAGCTTGCGAGTGTCCCGAAAGCGGCGTCGCAGAGCCGCATCGCTTTTTCCAGCATCGCATCGAACACGGGCGCGAGATTGCCAGGCGAGGAATTGATGACGCCCAGCACTTCGGCAGTCGCGGCTTCTCTAGCCAGAGCCTCGTCGCGTTCGGCGGTGCGCTCCTCCAGCCGCCGTTGCGCATCGGCAAGCTGGCGTTGGAGAGCGGCGATGACCTGCTGCGGATCGGTTAATGTGTCGTCGGGCGCCGGGCTCATCTGTGGACCTCATCCGGCCCTTCTGCAGTCCATCATACCGTCAGCGACACGTCGGGGGACAGCCCCCGCTTGGGCCTGCCCAAAATTGGATTTGACGGCCCCGCAGGGTTCGAACCCCAGATACCCGGCGCATAATCGAGTGACCGAATTGGGTCGTCTTGAGCCGTCTACTCGCGGCTCCTCGAATGGCAGCTCACGGGGCTGAGCGGAAGCTCATTTTGAGCCTGGCTGCTTCCGGTGATGCCCCACATGTATGGACCGGCTGCGCTTCGCAAGTGAGGTGGTGGTATCGGAAGTCGAAGAGCGGGCCCGGGATCGCCCAGCCGCTCCTTTATTCACGGATCATCGCCTCGACACAGTCGGGCATGGTCACGCTGCAAAGGGTACTGCGAGCAAGCCAGCGCTCGACAATCCACACCGGCTAGTTTGAACGTGTCATCAGCGGGTGGGTTCGTTTAGACGCCCCCGCAGCCGCTATCATCGCGCGGATGATCCTCCAGAGCGAGGCGAGCGCATCGGCTCACCTATCGGCGAACCACCTCCATTAAGGACGCGGTTGACCATTGCGACTGCCTCGCGAAGCTGGAACGGCTTGCGTAAAAATCCTGCATACATTCCGCTCGCCGATTCGGTGACAGCGGACTCCGGTAGAGAACTCATCAGAATGGCGGGGATACCGCGATGCTCCGGATTGTCCCTCATCGCCCGAAGCATGCCCAAACCGTCGAGCACCGGCATCATAAAATCGAGAATGACCAGTTCAGTTCCGCTCTCCTTCAGGAGCTCTAGCCCTTGCTTCCCGTTGATCGCGGTCACGACATGGTGGCCCGCGTCAGCCAGAGCTGATTGGAGCACCTCTGTGATGCCAAATTCATCCTCGACAACCAGGATCGTTGCCATTTCAGTTTTGCCCGGCGCGCCCGGTGCGTTTGACCCCGAGACTCGAAAAGTTGTTCTGCTGCGCTGCCTCGGCGAGGATCTGCTCGGCTGCGGAGGCCTCTTCGTCGATTGTGATCCCCGTGCCCGTCATCATGAACCGGTGAAAGGCCGGATCAATTATGGAGTCGCGCACTTTGAGCACGGCCAAAACCCTGTGCAGCTGAGCGCGAAGCTCCACGTACCGCATGACCAATATGATCTCCGCTATGCATGAGACACCTTGTAGCGGGAGCTGGCTAACCGGTAGGCCAGATACTGATCCAATCAAATCGGCTTCGGACGTGTAGACCGTCGTTACTCCGAGCGCGCTTAATTCGTTGCTGAAAGCTGCAAAAATGTGTCCCAACCGCTCCCGGTCCGTGGTCAATCTCTCGAACCCTTCCAAGCCGTCGATGAAGAGCCGGCGCACGCGCCGGCGCCTCACAGCGTCCACAAGTCTATGGCACGCTTCGTCCAGAATCCCTTCGGTCGTGGGCTGCCACAGGATCTCGACATGCTCCTGCTCTATCAGGCCGCTTAGCGGCAGCCCGAGCGCATTCGCCTTCGCGGAAATGGCTTGGGGTGTTTCGTAAAACCCAAAATGCAGCCCGGGGCACTCCTCATCACAGCGACTGAGGAAATGTAAGCCGAGGGTCGTCTTACCGATGCCAGGAGGTCCTGTGAGCAGGGCCGTAGAATTGCGGGGAAAACCGCCTCCCGCCATCCGATCGAGCTTTGCAAGCCCTGTTTCGATCGGTGGACCGTTCGGCGTTTCGTGGGTACTGGGCAACCTCAGCAAGGCCTCGGTCCGCGGATATACAACTAGACCTTCGTCAGAGATTCGGAAAGAGTGTTGACCTCGCAAATAGCCCGTGCCACGCATCTTGTACACCTCCAGGTGCCGTTCTGCGCGCCGGCCATATAGTTCACTCTGAAGTTGCAGAACGCCATCAACCATCGTGTGCTCGACATTTACTGGCGGTGTTGGCGTGCCGGTAAGCAGAAACATCGTGCAACCAGCAAGCGCAGCCTGGGCCTGCAATTCATGAATAAATTTTTTGTATTCCCGCGCTGAGCCGGCCGTCTCCTGGACTGACACAAGCCCGTCTAGGACGAGGATGCTCGCTTGGTGGGATTGGACCTCGCGGCGAAGCAAATCCAGCAAGCCCCGCAACCCATCCTCTTCAAGCACCCGAAAGGCACTGATGAAGAAGATCCGGCTTGGAATCAGACTCTCGTCAAAAAACCGAAGCTGGCCGATATGCAGTAACATCCGGGAGTGGCTCTCGGCCAGGAGGGTCACGTAGAGAGCACGACCGCCGCTGGCGGCATGGTAAAAACATATCTGGTTGGCCAGAATCGTTTTCCCGGCGCCAGGTGAGCCCTCAATGATAAAAATACCTGCTTTGAGAAAGCCCCCCCGAAGAACCGCGTCAAGGCCTGATACGCCGCTCGGAACCCGCTGCGGAAACCTATCGGTCCGGTCCATTTCCATCGAATTCAATCTCCTTTGAGCGGCAGCGAGACGGTAAATGCCGAGCCGGAACCGAGCTTGCTGGTCACGGAGATGTCGCCCCCCATCGCCAACACGAGCTGCCGGGTAATCCACAGACCAACCCCAAATCCGCCGGCGGTATTATTGGCCTTTGCTCTCTGAAACTGGTCGAAGATGCAGGCTTGGTCGGCTTCAGAAATTCCGATCCCCTGGTCGCGGATCGTAAGCTGCGCAGTGCTGGCATCGCTGGATAGCGTTACTGCAATAGGCCCACCGGCGCCATATCGGATTGCATTCGAAAGTATATTTTCGATGATCTGCTCGACAGCTGTCCGGTCCAAAATGCCTGTCACACTCTCTTGAATCGCGAGCGAGATCCGGCATCCCGCATTCTCTGCGGCCGGAACAATCGTCGTTACGGTGTCCCGAACCAACGATGACAAATTGAGCTCGGTGAAGGTTAGTTGGAGGTTTTGCGAGTTGATCCGCGAGACGTCGAGGAAAGTCGTAGCACGTCTAACGTAAGCCTCGACCAACGTCTCCAGGCGTTCGAGCCCATGAAGTATTTGCGGTGAAATACGGCTGGGTTCACGGCGTGCAAGGCTTAGCAACAGCTCGACCCACGCGGCGATCGGGGTCATCGGGTTGCGAAGCTCGTGCGCGGCAATGGCCAGAAACTCATCGCGGGCACGCACCTGCGCCTCCAGCTCGGCTAAACGGCCTTCCAAGGCAACCTCACGGCACCTGCCCGGGTGACGCTTTTGATTTCTTCTATTCACTGCAATGCAGCGATGCCACTCATGCCAACTTGC
This sequence comes from Candidatus Dormiibacterota bacterium, assembly GCA_035716185.1. Classification (GTDB taxonomy): domain Bacteria; phylum Chloroflexota; class Dormibacteria; order CF-121; family CF-121; genus CF-13. The sequence goes on along the minus strand of DASTJZ010000015.1, from coordinate 7,321 downwards.
TCGGTCTTCAGGCCATGACTGAGTCTCGAGCTTCCACTTCGTGACGCGCCTACATTATACTAGCGCTACTTGCTCCTCTTGCTAGGCTTCTTGGCCCGGATTTTCGGATCTTCACCGGCGCTGTGGCCTTTACCAATAGCTTCGGCCTTCTGCAGTTCGGTCTGTTCAGGTCCGTCAAGCGCCTCTTCCGCCTCTCGGGCCTTGTCCTCGACTTGGCCGGATTCAACAAATCGGCGCTGTGCCTCATTGTACTGGCGGCCGGCTGTCTTGTTTCCCTCGCCTTCGTTGCGTGAACTGCTCAAATCGGTGTATTTGGATTTCTCATCCATGTGATTGCCCTCCTCTCCAACGAGCAAACGAGCTCGTCTCGCCCGCCGTTTCGGACTATCGCAATGGTTGCAGCGCATAACCGCCGGCCACGCTGCGTAACCGATTCGCTGACCACGCGGCCTTGCGCATCGTTACGCGGCCGACTTTAGGGCCATCGCCCTTCGCTAGCTTTCGCGAAGGCTTGCACTGCTTCGGGCTGACCGTCGCTTTCGAAGATGCTCAAGAGGCGCGAGTTGCGAGGGCAAGGAAGATCGAATGCTGTCCCCGTCGCGCAAAGCCTTAGTACTTGTACTCCGGGAGTTGTTGCACCTCGTCCTTGCCGAGCACGATTTTGGCTTGAAGATTGCCCTTCACATCATTTTCGAAAGAGATCTTGTCCGGCTCGATTGCGTGATTTTTCTCGCCGATGCCCGCGACAGTTCCGCCGATGGCGATAATGTATTGCTGCACATGCTCCCCGGTGACCAGAATGTCCTTTATCGAGCCAATACGCTCGCCCTTTTTATCCACTAGCGACAGCCCGGTAATCTTCGAGCCAACGAGGGTCGGCACGCTCTGTGTTGCCGGCACAGGAGTGGAGCTTTGGGCGGAGGACGCAGCCGGTTTCGTCTGGTCCTGCGCGACGAGCGGAACGGCGATGAATAACAAGACACAGGCGGTAGTTGCAGCGATAACGCTCCGCATGTTTGGCTCCTTTTGGCTAACAGCCCAGGGCTGATGAGCCATCTCTGATCGAGAACACCCAGCTGTCCTATTGGTCGCACTACTCAACGCATTGCCCGGGCTACCTGCGAGTGCTCGCGGCTTCTGCTGTGGAAGTGCTTCGCTCGTGTCCGGGGCCCACAGCTTGGCCGTCTTTTTCGGCCCCGGCTGCGGATAGGAGGCGAATGTCATGAAGCGAGGACGCCCCTAGTTGTCCAGCCTGGCTATTCGTGACCTCCGTCGAGAACCGAGAAGATGGTCTAGTACCTTGACCGTGGCGCACGCCTCCACGGCCCTCGAGCACGCTGTCGGGAGCTTCCGATCATCGTGAGTAGTCCTTGAGGCGTCGGTGATCGACCGCTCGGAACGCGCTCTCCGCGGTTCCCCCGGAACCATGCTTTTGCGGGTGTGTTTGGCTGACTCACCCCCAAGCAAATACCGGATCACCTGATGATGCCGTCAGCTACTCGCCATTCTGCGACACTTCGTCCACGGCGTGACTCGAACGCTGCTGGTCCGGGGCGAATCGGCTTCCTAGTCGGCGCCGGGATCGGGATCGCCGCAATCATCAACTATATCGTTGCCCGCCGGGCCGAGCGCCGCAATCCGCCGCTTGGCAACTTCATCGACGTCGATGGTATTCACCTGCACTACATCGCCCGGGGCGGCAACGGCCCCACCGTCATCCTGCTACATGGCAACGGCACCATGGCTCGGGATTTCGAGCTGAGCGGGCTCATCGATCGACTGGCGACAGATCACCGGGTGATCGCGTTCGATCGCCCGGGCTTCGGGTACAGCGAGCGACCGCGAAACCGCATCTGGACCGCTGAGGCTCAAGCAGGGCTGCTGTGGCGAGCGCTGCAACAAATGGCCATTCATCGGCCGATAATCGTCGGGCATTCGTGGGGTGCACTGGTCGCGCTGGCGATGGCATTGCGTAGTCCGACACAGACCGCCGCCCTGGCCCTGCTCTCGGGCTACTACTACCCCAGCGCTCGTCGCGATGTGGTTTTGATGTTCTTGCCGGCAGTTCCGATCGTTGGCGATGTCATTCGATACACCATCTCACCTCTTCTCGGCCGCGCCATGGCTCCAGCGCTCTTTCGCAAGATGTTTGCCCCGGCTACCGTCTCGGGTCGGTTCAAGCACGGCTTCCCGCTGCAACTGGCGTTGCGCCCTTGGCAGATCCGGGCAGCCGCGGCGGAGGCGGGCCTAATGGTTCCGGAAGCGTCTCGTCTGGCCGGCAAATACGGAGCACTCTCGATCCCCGTGGCAATCATCGCCGGGCTGCACGATGAGGTGGTCGATTTCGACCGACAATCGCACCGGCTCACACAAGAGCTGCCGCATAGCACCCTCACGCCAATCCCCGGGACCGGGCACATGGTCCATTACACCGCGCCCGAGCAGGTAGCGAACGCAATCCGTGAACTTGCGCTTTCCAGCAGCGGCTAGCCCCTGGCGTCAGAGATTGCCTTCTACCGCCGTGCCTCAGCCGGTATCGCTGTCGAAGGGCGGCTCCAGCGTAATCACATGCTCTGGTCTGCCGCTTCCCAGGACCCCTGGATCTCATCTCTGGTCACATGAATGCCTGCAATCGGCGCGAATTCAGCTGATCAACCAGCCACCTATATTGGTATCTGACCAGATGGTAAAATTGTTGTGCCACTCGCTGCGGTATCTGGTTTTGTCTTCAGGTGTCCGTAGGTGCAGGAAACCGTCATCGGCAGCTATAAGCGGAATCCGCACAAGAGGGCGACGAGCTCGCCCTGGCGTCGTGTGCCGGTCTTCCGGAAAATACTCTTCATGTGATTGCGCGTTGTACCGACGCCAAGGTGCAAACGTTCCGCGGTGGCCACAAGGCTTAGTCCCCCGGCGAGTAATGCCGCTATTTCCGCCTCACGTTCGGTCAGGCCGAGCGCCGCTTTGATCAGGTCTGCGGCGGGGCCTGGTTTGGGGCGATCCGGTTTGACCACGACAACCGCGGCCGTCGCGTGAAACACGTCCCGGGCATTTCCGGTGACCGGAACCACATACACAAACGTGCGGTCACCGAACTCATCAGTGATTGGGATCACCGCGGGCACTTGCGAAGCGTTCACACCCGCCGCGACCGCCCGGTCGAGCACGCCTTGCGCCAAGCGATTGCCAGCAACGAGCCGCTTGCCCCGAACTGAGATCCCGAGATGTACCGCATCAGCGCCATGCGCTCGCAGCACGCGTGCCCAAGAATCAAGTTCGAACACGGCGTCGCCTCGGTGGTGAAGAACTCGAGCCATGCCCGATGCTTCCGCATCCAGCACACGGCGAGCGACGCGAACCGCCTCTCCAGCTCGGGCAACAGGGCGTCCAGCGCGGCGACATCCTGCCGCTCGTATGGCCCAAAATTCGAGAGCCGTTTCAGAGATATGGATACCCGTTCGTCGTCCTCGCCCCAGAGTCGCGCCCTGGCGTGATAAAATACTCCGCGCGGTCGCAGGAACTCCTGAAAGTACGGGTCGCGGCTCAATTCCGCCTCCGTCCAAACATCGGTGTCGCCGCGAAAACCCTGCCCGAAAACACAATCAGGGAAGAACCGCCTCGGGCTCGAGGGTGCAGCGCCGGCCAACATTGCGGCATCCGCCTCGGCCCAGCCGATCGATGAAATCGTCGCCGACGGGAGACCGTGCCGCAAGCGCATCAACGTAACACCGCCAGCGTCGGCAGCCTCAGCCAGATGCTGCAATCCGCACCCCCAGTCTTCACCCAGGACCGCCGCGGCCAAAAGTTCATCGGCCGCCGATTTGGCTCTCTCCCGATTGATCAAGGTTCTACTACTCCAGTGCGAGCATGAAGGCACCGGCAACGGGTGCTCGAGCTGGCGCGCTTTACGCAGCCGCCGTGAGAAGACCGTCGCGGTACAGCGCGAGCTGCTGCCGATTGCGGAAAGCAGGAACTCCCGAGCAGTCAGCGGGTGTTGACAAAGCGGGCGTGATCGCACGAAGCCGGCCGACAGTTTCGCGAGCCTTTTCGAAATCTCCGAACTGCGCATAGGCCGCCGCCAGGAAGCGGTATGTCGTCGGCCAGCCAGGAAGCTCATCCAAAGAAGCGAGCAGTGCTCGTATTGCCGGGGCATATCGCTGGCTGAAGAAGTGGGCCGCACCAATGCCCGTCAGATAGGGCCGGTGACGCGGATTCAGGCGAACTGCGGTCGAGAAATGATCAAGCGCCAAGTCAGGTTGACCTGCAAAAAGCCTCAGCCAACCGTTCCAATACCAACGCTAGGCTACGGACCTCGCATCGGTTCAGCAGGGCGAGTTCCCTGCTAGGTGGTTCAGCCTGTTTGGTTCCGATAATGGATTGTTATCGGAATCAAGTGGTTCTCGCTAGCGTCACCGCCGCGCGCTGCGACGGATAAGCGGGTGTTATCGGAGTAAACGCCCCGGCGCCCTACCACTCGAGCTCAACGGCGCTCGCGATGCCTACAGCGGCTGTTCGGTAGACGCCGACGTGGCTCCCGGTTCTGCCCCGAGGCCGTCATTCATGTTGCGCCGATGTGCCGGCCGAGTTGGGTGGAATCCAGTTCCATCTTGAATCCGGCCCTGGTGCGGTATCGTCGCTGGGGCGAAAATCGCTCCGAGTAGACCGAACATCAGTAAGGCGAGGCTCGAAGGCTCTGGCACGGGTACGGCAAGAACCTCAATCTGATCAACCGCAAGGTGGTGGCGCTGCATCGCTTACGAGAAGTCGGCCGGTTTGCCGGATTCATCGAGCGCTGCGGAGATAATCTAAGGACCCTCGGAGATGTCGATGCGACCGGATAGAGTTCAGATCGAGCCAGGGGCGATGGATAGTTTCCCAGGTTGCCCCGCGGGTCTGATAGGACGCAGCCGGCCGATCTGGACAGCACCGGCCGGCGGCGTGCATCGATAGGCGCGTGTCGCTCACCGACGAACGCGGATGATCGTCTTCCCCCTACGTCGCTCGGTCGGGTTTAAGGCGGCGACGGCATCATCGAAGGTCGAGACGTTGCCGATGTTCGTCTGCAGTCCGTCCCGCACCCGCTGGACGATCTCACTCAGTTGGGCACGATCGGACTCGACAACGAAGTCGACCGCCAATCCGTCGGCGGGCCGCGCCTCGGCCGGGCCGACGATCGACACCAGTGTTCCTCCAGCTCGAATCAGGCCTGCGGACCGCTTCTGGATGTCGCCGCCGATGACATCGAACACCAGATCGACTTCGGCGACGTCTTCGAGGACGTCGTCGTCGAGGTCGACGAATTCCTGCGCGCCGAAGTCGAGCGCCTTCTGACGGTCGGCCGCGCGTCCGGTGCCGATGACGTAGGCGCCGAACTCACGTGCGAGCTGCGTGACCATCGACCCGACTGCGCCGGCCGCGCCGTGCACGAGGACGCTCTGCCCCGCCTGAAGGCGGCCGTGCTGGAACAGTCCCTGCCACGCAGTCAGGCCCGAGATCGGCAGGCTCGCGCCCACCGTGAAGTCGACGTCGCCCGGCAACGGCGCGAGGTTGCGTGCCTCGATGGCTACATACTCCGCCAGGGTGCCGTCGCGATACCAGTCGGCGAGGCCAAACACCCGCTGTCCTACCGACAGTCCCGTCGTGCCGTAGCCGAGAGCGGCGACCACTCCGGCCAGCTCGTGGCCGGGGATCGACGGTGTTCGGTCACGGTCGCGGCGATCGGTCCAGGTCGAGGGCCACTCCATCTCAGTCGGGACGAATCCCGACGCGTGAATCTGAACGACGACGTCGTTTATCGCTGCCGGCGGCTCGGGCCGCTCGGCCAGCTTCATCCCGGCCGTTCCCGCAGCCTGGTCCGTTACCACGATTGCCTTCATCGTCCACCTGCCAGTGTGTGGTGGGTTAGACAGAGCGCATTCAATCGCATTTCGCTTCACCTACTGCGTGCTGCGAAAAACCCTACGCCCATGTAGAAGATTACCAGGGTTCGCAACGAACTAATTGGTTCGGATCCGTTCGACTCCGAGTAAAATCGCGTAAGAGGGGGTAAATCCTGCTAAAGTAGCCCGTGTCTATCCTCCGGCGTGTGCCTGGGCGCGACCTTCAGCGCCGCATTGGCGGGCGGAGGCGGAGGTGCGAATATTGTTGGCGATAACTCTCGGTTGGGCACTACTCGTCACCCCCGAGTAGGCGCAGGGGCATGCACACCTTTTTGAGCCGTGGATATGCCCTTGCGACCTTGCCCTCTGCGCCCGCGTGCATCGATGGGCGCGTGACGCTCACGGACGAACGCGGATGATCGTCTTCCCCTTGCGTCGCTCGGTCCGGTTGAAGGCGGCGACGGCGTTGTCGAGGGTCGCGATGTTGCCGATGTTCGTCCGCAGTCGTCCGTCACGTACCCGCTGGACGATCTGACTCAGTTGGGCGCGATCGGACACTAGAACAAAGTCGATGGCCAGGCCGTCGGCGGGCCGCGCCTCGGTCGGCCCGGCGATGGTCACCAGCGTTCCTCCGGCTCGAATCAGGCGCGCGGACCGCTTCCCGATGTCGCCGCCGATGACATCGAAAACCAGATGGACTGCGCCGACGTCTTCGAGGACGTCGTTCTCGAGGTCGACGAACTCCTGCGCGCCGAAGTCGAGCGCCTTCTGACGGTCGGCAGCGCGTCCGGTGCCGATGACGTAGGCGCCGAACTCACGTGCGAGCTGCGTGACCATCGACCCGACTGCGCCGGCTGCGCCGTGCACGAGGACGCTCTGCCCCGCCTGAAGACGGCCATGCTCGAACAGTCCCTGCCACGCAGTCAGGCCCGGCATCGCCACGCTCGCGCCCACCGTGAAGTCGACGTCGCCCGGCAGCGGCGCGAGGTTGCGTGCCTCGACGGCCACATACTCCGCCAGGGTGCCGCCGCGATACGAGTCCGAGAGGCCGAACACCCGCTGTCCCACCGACAGCCCCGTCGTGCCGTAGCCGAGAGCGGTGACCACTCCGGCCAGCTCCTGCCCCGGTATAACCGGCGTCCGGTCACGGCCGAGGCGATCGGTCCAGGTCGAGGGCCACGTCAGCTCATCCCAGGTGAATCCCGACGCATGAACCTGAACGATGACGTCGTTTATCGCTGCCTGCGGCTCAGGCCGCTCCACCAGCTTCATCCCGGCCGTTCCCGCAGCGCGGTCCGTCACCACGATCGCCTTCACGATGATTTTCTCCTCGGTCATTCGTCTCTTTGGAACGTCGGGCCTTATGGAGCCGGGGTGGTCAGGGTCTTGTCCTCGGTATCGACGACGAAAACCGCGAGTAGCTTTGAATGCCAGCCGGAGCATTC
>DASTJZ010000014.1:0-35221 GCA_035716185.1 Candidatus Dormiibacterota bacterium | reverse complement strand
TATCCGTAGGTCAGGAGCGGCCCCAGCAACAGCCAGGCCGTTTGCCAGAGGCGAAACTCGACCCGGCCCTGCAGCTTGTCACGCCACACCGGAACCCAGGTACGCACCGCGCGGACGGCACCGCCGATCGACGCCCCGATCAGGACCAGCGCCCGCGCCGACCCGGGCAGGCCCGGAACCAGCAGGTACAGCGACAGAATGAAGAGGATCACGAAGATCGTGAAAGTCGAGCGCGCGATCGCGTGCCGCCGGCCAATCGGTCCGGCGCCGACCAGCGGCGGTCCAATTTGTACCGCGACAAAGAGCAAACCGACCAGCGTCGCCGCCGCTCCGGCACTCACGATGTAGAAGTTCGTCACGATCGCCTAAGGCTAGCGCGATCAGTGCAGCACCGCGCTGCCCACGGTGAAGACACCGAACGCGATCAGAAGGATCCCCGAGCCGATGCCAATCCCCCGTGTGATGGCCGGCGTTACGCGCGCACGCAGCCAGGTCGCGGCACCGGTCAACACGAGCCACCACGCCGCCGATCCGAGGAAGACGCCGATCACGAGCATGAGCGCCGGCAACCAACCGGCTGCCACGTGCAGCCCCAGTCCAGCAAAGACTGCCGCGAACGACAGGATCGTGGGCGGATTGCTCAGCGTCAGAGCCAGGATCGACAGATAGGCTCCCGCGCTGTTCCCATTTCCCTCCCCAGCATGGCGCGTAGCTCCCTCCCCCTCCGGTGGAGGGTCAGGGTGGGGGCGTGAAGCGTTGGCGACGATCCTCGCACCCACAACGATGATCGCGATGCCACCCAATAAGCCGATCCACCGTTTCTGGCTGATGAGCACGCTGGTGATAGCCGTGATCCCGAACGCCGCCAGGGCCGCGTAAAGGGCATCGCCGGTTGCGACGCCCAGGCCCGAGATCGCGCCGCTAAGCCAGCCTCGGGCGAGCGTGCGACGGATTATCAGGAACGCGATCGGCCCTGGCGCTGCCGCAATGGGAAAGCCGACTAAAAAGCCGAGCAGCAGGGCTCTGGCCATCACTGTCTCGCATGCGCCGCATTGTATCGATCATCGCCATTGGCCGATGAACAGCAATAGAATCAGGGCCGCGCCAGCGAGCGCGGCCCTGACATTCCGCGTCGTTGCTCAGAGGCCGATCGTGGCGACGAAGATGTCGGTATTGCCGAAGTTAGCGGGGCATGACGCCGGCTCATTTGGCCTCGGCGCGGTCCCGGCGCGGAAGGCGTCGACGGCGGCACAGGTTGCGCCATTCCGCCCGTCGGTCCAGATGAACCAGGCATGGGCGTTATCGCTGACCATGGTGTTGTAGTCACCCAGGAACTGAGCACCTAGCGAGTTGGTGCTCGAAACGTCGGGATCCGAGAAGGCCGAGCTAATCACAACGGGTGCTGAGAAGCTAACGCCGTCTGCCGACTCGGCAAAGAAGCTCCCATAGTTCACAACCCCCGGACCCGGAGCCGTCCCGGCTGGAACATCGTTCAGCGCCTGCGTTGCCACGCTGACCTTGCTCCCATCAGGGGACACGGCCACGCCGTTGAAGAACGCAGTACGGCCGGCCACGTCAAGCGCGCTCACCGTGCTCCAGGAGGCTCCGTTGTCGCTCGAGCTCGCTAGCAAGACCTTGCCATGATGGGCGGTGAAATCGTAATCAGCCCAGCTGACATAGATTGTCCCGTGCACCTGGTCGATTGCAGCGGCCGGGAAGCTGTCGTTCCTGAAGCTCGAGCCCGGAAGGGGGTCGGGGAGATCGTTGACCGGCGCGATCGTCGCCTGCTTGCCGAAGCTGGCGCCCCCATCAGTTGACTTCGCGAACACCTGCGCGTCGGTCTTCGCACCGTTGATCGTGACCCCGCTTTCCCAGATCACATAAACATTACCGTTGGCGTCAGTCTTGATGGTGGAGCCCTGCCGGCCGCCACGCGTGCGGTTGTTGAAGCTGGCGCTCAGTTTCTGCGCCGGCGACCAGGTCTGCCCGCCATCGGTCGAGCGGCTGAACATGATGGGTGCAGCGTTGCCCGGTATGCCCACGAAGAGCGTCCAGCTGACGTAGACATTGCCTTTGAACGGCGAAGTCGGACTCTGATCCACCCAGATGGCAATTTTGTCGTTGAAGTCGACCGGGTTGGCCTTATTCGTGGCCAGCACCGGATCCGACCACGTGGTGCCGCCGTCTTTTGAGCTTGAGACCGTGATCAGGTCCGGGATCGTCGTCCCGCGCACTCCGGCCAGGCTCGAGTAGTAGGCAGTTCCGTCGGCGCTGAAGGCAAGCCCGGGGTCGCCATCGGAGGCCAGGCCCGGGAGTCCCACCTGTCTAGCGAGCTTGGCAAATCCGGGAAGCGTGTGGATCGTCGAGCCGTCGCCGTTGAAACTGGCCGTGTTGTCACCGCCCGCCGGAGCGGAAAACTGATTCCAGCTCGCGCCACTGTCGTGGCTCACGTAGACGCCGGAAAGACCGACGTTAGCGACAAAGGGACACCCTGACGACGTGCAAGCTGGCAGGTCGATCTCATCGTTAGCGCCGGCGATCAGGTTGGTTGAATCGGTCGGATTCTGAGCGATCGCTGGCTCGTTCTGCTTGTTCTGCGGGAACGGCCCATTCTGGATCAGATTCGTCTGGACGTCACTTGAGGCGGTTCGACTGGTCTTGGCTGAGGCGCCTACCCCGCTGGCCAGGATGGCCACGGCGAGGGCGCTTACCAATCCCAGGATCCTACGGTTGGATGCGAATCGCTGCATGCTTCCTCCTTCAAGTCGCTTGGTTTGGCTCGAGAGATTGTAAAGGCTGGCTAAGTCTTAGACAAGAGCCGGTTGGATAAAGCTGAACATCCGCGTACTCCGGACCGATCCCTGCCGACCTCCGACAGGCTCCCGGGGCTACCGGGAGCCTGTCAAAAGGGGTTCAGCGACTTCTACCGGTTAGTCGGCGGATTCCCGTTGCTCGTCGAAGATCCCCGACTGGTTGCCGTATTGGTAAACGCTGGGGTATCTCCGCCTGCTGCCGTAAGCCCGAGGGCTGCGAACATCGCCTCATTCAGCCCTTCGGGTGACGTCCCAGCCGTAGCTTCAGCGACTGCCGGCACTGGGGCACCGCCCGTAAACGAGGTCGAAATATAGTCGCCAACCATGTAACCCTGTGACGTGAGCGGCAGCCAGGTCAGCGTGACCGGCCCAGCCAGTTGCTGACCGCTGCTCCAGGTTGCTCCGCCATTGGTCGACGAGACGAAACCCGTGTCGAGCTGGCAGGTGCTCACCGAGCAATTGGCGTTCGGATAGAAGTAGTAGGCCAGCCCGATGTGCGCTGATGCCCCTGACGTGCTTTTGTCCACCGCGATGCCAGGGATGAAGTGGTCGACGCCACTGCCCTGCGGATCAGCCGGGACGCCGAACACCGGCGACCAGTTAACGCCATCGTCTGAGGTACTCACCACGATGTCGTTGGCTTTGCAGGCTTGCTCGAAGCGACAGTCTTCCCACGCGACGTATACCCGCCCGGCACCATCGATCTCGGCCGTAGGCAGCGGCGATGTCCGCAGGTTTCCCGCCACACCATGGAAAACGATCTTGGAAATGATCGTCGTCGCGCTCCAGCTGGCCCCACCGTTTGTCGACCGGAAGGCACTGATGTCATTGCCATTGATCGCCTCGAACGGCACGATCACCGTACCGTTCGGCTGGACCAGGGGCTGACCGCCGAGCCCATGCTCTTTGTCGGCCGTCGCTTGGGGCGTGCTCCACGTAAGGCCCCCGTCGCTGGAGGTGATCATCTGCTCGAGGTCGCCTTCGGCAAAGTTGTCGTATTCGGTGTAGCAGTTCCCGTAGAACAGGCTGGTCGGGCTGTTGTCGCAAACGGTCCAGTTCTTGTCGAAGTCGCCCGTGTTATCCGGGACGGCGTGGATCGGCGTGCTCCAGGTCAGGCCGCCGTCGGTCGACCGGTTGACATAGACAGTTGGGACGAAGGTGTTTGGCTCCAGCGGGATCGAGGAGATCAGCCACACCTGGTGCCTTGCGTCGTATGCCACCGAGGCATCACTGACCCGTTCGATATTAGGATCCGTATTCGGTGGCGTTGATTGCTGGGTCATACCGGGCAGGAAGCCATGGTGCCAGCTGCTCCCGCCATTCGTGGAGGTCGCCCAGCCGATGTCGGATGCGCCTCCGTTCTCGAAGCGTCCCGACTGGAATGCCGATACGATCGTCGATCCAAAGGCAAACGTGTCCGGCTCGACCTGCGTCTTGTGATAGACCGGCGCGCCGTCAATCGCTGTTGGATCCGTAAACGGATCCGAGCTGATTCGCACCAACCCTGACGAACTCGCCGCCGCGGTCGCCGATATCGCAATCGCGAGTCCCGCGGCAATGGTCGCAGCAGTCCCCATCCGTCTGTTCATCTTGCCCTCCTTGTCAGAAACCGCTGGCTATCGATGAGCGGCTGATCGTGCCCAGCACCTGTTGCTGGTAATACAGCGGCGTCCCCTGGTCCGACGTCACCCCCGAGGAGTAGTGGGTCGAGACCGAGAGCGTATAGATGTTGCCGCCTGAAATCGCCAGCCCGAAGTAATCGCCGATGAACGAGGTTCGGCACGGGTCGTTATGACTCGCGCACGCCATCTGGCCGAGGCCACCGAGCGTCTGGAGGTCTGTTGTGCCGCTGCTGGTCACTGCGAGACCCGGCTGCTGAGGATCCCACGCGAATGTCGAAGCCCGGATGTTCGCGCCAACGGCTACGGCTCCGGCCATCGTTCCCACGTCTTTGAACGGCTGGACGCCGACATTGATACAGAAGTTGGTTTTTCCCATGTCCGTATAGACGGTGCCGTCCGGAAGTGTTCCGCGAAGGATGCTCGGGTCATTTGGGCAGGCCGCCCGCCGGTCGTAGAACGCGACCGCCACCGCGCCACCTGGACCGGCCGCTACCGCTGGCTGGAAGTGATCGGCAACCCGTCCCGACCCGATGTCGTCGTTGACGGCTTTGGCCTTACTCCAGGTCTGGCCGCCATCCGTCGACTGCACCAGGTAGACGTTGTACTGCGTGCCGTTGAAATCGTTGTAGGCCAGGTACAGGTGCCCAGGGAAATCTGGGGAGACAGCGAAGGCAAAGTTGATGCCGTCGCGGAAGGTCGTGTTCGGGAGCCGGGGCGTCCCCATGAGGTGACTCGTGCCGGCCAAAACCGGGGTGCTGAAGGTCTGTCCGTCATCGGTCGAGCGTGTCACGAACAGGTCGCCCGTGCTGGACTTGGTGCCGATGTTCGTGAAGGCGACGTACAGGTCCCCATTGGGGTCGACCGCCGGTTGACTGTACTGGTCACGCAGCTGGTCGGTCGATGCCGAGACGATCGTGGTCGCCGGCGAGAACGTCTTTCCCCGGTCGCGTGACGTCGCCTCGCGCAGCTTGACCGTGCTCCCCACGTTGCCGTCGATGACGTCCCACGTCGCGTAGACATGATCCTGGAACCGGTTGCCTGGATAGTGATTGACGGCGACCCATTGCTTGTCTTCGACGTGACCGAGCTGCTTTGAGGTGGCGAGCGGTACTTGCTCCAGCGCTTGACCACCGTTGCCCGTTACCCAATGCGCTCCCATGTCGTCCGAGTACGACACGGTGATTTCCCCGTCCGGATGCAGATTCGTCCAGAAGGCGTTGAAGGGCAGCATCGTCTGATAGACCCGACCCTGGCTGTCAAAGGCAACATTCGGGTCGGTCGTGTTCGTCCAGCTCGGCGGCATCGCCTGGGTCCCGACCGTGGTGCAGTCGTAGCCCTGAATGATGTTGTTCGTGGCGGCACTCGGGTTGGCGCCCGAAATGTTGTAGCTGCCCAGATAAAAGTTGTAGCCGGTCGAGAACTTGTCGAAGAAGAACTTCGATGACCCGACAATCTGCTCCATGCCAGGCTCCACGGCCAGCTCGGACTCAGAGTGGTTCGCGTTGAAGTTGTTCGGGAATTCCTGAGCAACCGGATTATTGGGATTCGGACCGCCACAACCGCCTTCGACCGGCGGATTCTCGGCATAGCCGCCGCCTTTTGTGGGCGTGCTCACCACCGTGTTGGTCGCCCCTGCTGGAAACGAAAACGTCGACGACGTGCCGCCGCGGCCGGCTCCCATCGCCAGCTGCGTGGGCGTTAAGGCAAGCGCACCAACCCCGGCGACTACGGCCAGGCGCAGCCATCGGCCGCTTGTTGAGTTCGACCTTCCCATTACCTTCCTCCTCACCTCGAGACAGCGACCGGGAGGATTCCTCCTCCCGGTCACGGTTGGCCTTACGGAACGGCGACGGTCGCGATCACCTGCTGCTGCTGGTTGCTTGGATTCTGCTGGTTGGCCGGCAGCGTCGTGTCGTTGTAGGTGCTGGTGAAGGTCGAATAATCGATCGAACCAGCTGTGATGTTGCCGAAGTAGTCTCCGATGAACGTCTCCTCGCCGACCGCGCTTCCTGGATGTGGTCCATTGAGCTGCGGGTCCCAGGTATGTTTGGTGAGCCGAATGTTGTGTTCGTGCCCAGCGATAAGCGTCAAGTCGGCGTTGTAGAACTGGATGCTGGCGTTCACGCAATAGTTGGGGGCGCTGTAGGGCGGCAGGCTGCCGGTGTAATGCGGGTTCACCTTGTCGAGGGCGAGGCCCGCGCCAACAGCTTCGGCAGTTGCGCTCGCGGGACAATCCAGCCGGCGATCGTAGAAATTGACGCTAACCGTGCCATTGCCTGCCACCGTTAGGTTGGGCTGAAATTCATCCGCCTTCGCGGGATTGGCGCCCGCCCAGTTGTCGTTGACCTGGATCGGCGTCGTCCACCTTGCGCCACCATCGTAAGACGCAGTTAACAGCACATTGCCGTTTAGGGCACTGAAGTCCTCGTAGGCCACGTAGAGCGGGTACCTGCCCTGGCTGTCGAGGTGGTTACCCACGGCGAAGGTGTTCTCGATGCCGTCGCGAAAGGTCGTATTCGGGTAGATCAGCGGCGGTGGGATCGCCGTCGGCACGGCCGTGCCGGCAACCGACCAGGTCTTCCCGCCGTCGGTGGACTTGTCAACGAAGATCGACGTGCAGCAAAAGCCCTTCTTCGGCTTGAAGTTCGTCAGCGTCGTATAGACGACGCCATTCGGATCGACATGCGGCAACAGGTAAGTGACACCCTGCGGATTGTCCGGCGTCAGTGGCAGGGGTTGCGGTGTCGACCAGTCGGTGTGGGTGCCGTTTGCGAGAGCCTTCGCGGTCGACACGAACGGAACAGGAACCCGGTTGTGGAAGTCCACCCACATGGCGTAGACCGTGTTGTAGTTCGGGTTCGGGCTGCCATTAGGAAGGAAGCTGTTCGTATCGATCGTCATCCACTGCTTGTCCGGCTCATTGCCGATGCTGTCATAGGTGGCCAAGAAGTCGGGATGACCATTGTGGGTCGTGATCCACTGGGTGGCCGTCGTCGAGCCCACTGGCCGGACCGCCATGGAGACGACTTCGGCGGGCTGGGCCGGGTTGGGCTCTTGCGGGGTCCCGATGTTGAAGTCGTGGCCTCCACTCGGCAGGTCGTAGAAGAACTGGTACGGCAGGATGAACTCGTAGTAGTTGCCAAAACCATCGAATTCGCCGATCGGGTCGGTGTTATCGGTCCACCCCTCATAGCCGGGGATATGACCCTGAACCTTCCAGCTGAGTCCGCCGTCAAAGGACTCGTAGAAGCCGAGAAGGTGGTTGTAGCCCTCCGGGCTGACGATCCACTTCGACGACGCGATCAGGTGATTGGCGTGCCCTGGACGTGGGTCCACCCGAATATCCGACTCGGAATGGTCTTTGACCAGTTGGGGAGCCGCCATCGGAAAGCCAGGATTGCTGCCGACTTGCGTCGCATACGGTGCTTTGGCTCCCGTGTCCTCGCCCGTAGTGTCGCCCGGGCAGGCCGACTCGCCACTGTAGCCGTCGTTCGGCCCGTTGTTCAGGGCGCTTGCGTCCACTTCGGGCCGGTAGCAGCTGACCCGTTGGGTGGTGGCAAAGACGTTGCCCACGCCATTCGTTTTGAAGCTGTCCGCGTAGACCGTATCGGGCTGGGGTCCTTGAGGGACGTTTCCAACGCCGGGATCGAGGCTGGCCGACGCCGGTGATGCACCGTTAAAAGCGGCCAGGAAAACCGGAATCGCGAGCGAAATGAGGCTGCGTCGCTTCAATTGCTTCCCTCCTTCCCTACCCTCTTGACAGACCGCGCCGCCGTCGCCCAAGGGCCTCGATTGACGATACGGGATGAAGGATCAGAAAACAAGGTCTACGATTCTGCCTACTTTCCGGCGCTGGCGGCCGAGCGCTCTAAGGCCAGATGTGCCGGACTCAGCCCGAGGCGGTGGGCAACCCGGAGCTTACCGCAGGCAGGTCTGCCGGGCTCGGGAAGGCAAAGCCGGCAAGACCTGCGAAAATTGAAGCGACCTATCGTTACGGTTGATAACCCGCCGGTGTGACCCAACGAGTCCTTACCGCCGCCCGGTCCATTCGTTTCCGGATGGACCTTCGCTCCGTACTAAACGAGTTCTTGCGAACCCGGGTTTCGGGAGCTCACCGATGTCGTTTCCTTCATCGGATGGCTTTCTGACAGGTCGCGGGCGTAGCGTAAAGGCCGCGGTTATCCACTGCAACTCCGAACTGCGGTTCGCAAACGCATGGTCGATGCTGGGAGAAATCGCGGACGATCCGCGGTCGCCATCGGTTCAGTCAGCGCGGCGCCCGGTGACGATGTTCGAAACCATCTCACTGCGCACTTCGCCGTCTTTAACCAACGGCTCCAGCCGTCGCATCGCCGCGGTCAGAAAACGCGCTCGGGTCGGTTCATCCAGTTCCGCGATGGTGGTCGCGATCGGCGACGCGCCGAGGGCCGCCAGGAATTGCGGAACTCCGCCTTCGAGCGTAAGGGGTAGGCGACGCACCTCGACTCGGATGTCCTTGAACCCAGCCTCGGCCAGCAGCGCGGTCAGACCATCGGCATTGATAACACCAAAGGGTGCGCCATACGTCCTGGCCACATCTGGGGACAAGCACTCACGAAGGGCCGCGTCGATCGCCGCGAAGCTTGGCTGCATCGCAATCTCCTGCCATACGGCTGCCGCGACTCGTCCGCCAGGCTTCAGCGCCCGGCGCATTTCGTGAACCGCCGCCACCGCGTCCGGAAAAAATTGCAGACCTTGCTGGCAGAGCACCACATCAAAGCTGGCGTCTACCACCGGTAACGGCGCCGCAGGTCCGATCAGGTACTCGATGGGTGCGGCTCCGGCCAGTTCCGGTTTCTGACGCGCGATGCCAATCATCGCCTCGCTGATATCGGCGCCGACCACCCGCCCGGTTGGTCCCACTCGCTCAGCCGCCACTCGCGCCACCGAGCCGGGGCCGGTGGCGATGTCAAGCACCGCCTCGCCTGGACGCAGCTGCGCGCTGTCAGCGAGAAGCCTCGCCCAGGGGCCGAAGATGCGCGGGACGTAGATGTCCTCGTAGGTCTCGGCGATACTGCCAACGGAAAAGCACGCCCCAACGGGTGGATCGGCCATCTTCCCCTCCTCTCGAGTGGACCCCGTCAGTATTTACTCGCTTCGTAAAAGCTACCGCAGCTGCGGCATTTGCATTGCATCGTCATCACCTGACTCCCGAAGAGCGAGATGACCTGGACGTCTGCCGACCGACAGAACGGGCACGCCTTCTTCTCTTCTCCCTCCACCTTTGCGGGCGAGCCCTTTTCTTTTCCCTCACCCTTGTGGCGAGGGTCAGGGAGGGGGTCGGCTGACCTATCCACCTGCCGGCATGTATCGCTTTTCGGCGAGCCCCTGCAACATATCGAGGGTCCGTTGATCAATCCCACCGGCGACGGTTCGCCGCCGGATCGGGTCCCACTTGCTCCAGTCGATCCCGTCCTGCAACGGACGCTTGCCCACTCGCTCCTCGAGAAGCCGCCGAAGGTCCAGCACGCCAAGTGCCAGTCTGCCCTCCTTGTGCAGCTCGTCGACGTCCTTCCCCTCGGGCCCTACCCACTCGACCGCTTCGCGCCACGCCCGTGCGGACGCGTCGGTCGAATCGATCTCCTGCGTCCAGCTGCGGCCGTGCAGGAAGTGATAGCGCTCTTCCTGCAGCATCTTCTTCAGCCGGCTTCGTAGCACCTCGACGTTGCCATTGGCCAGCGCTTCGATCGCCAGCGAAAACATGCTGTCGAGCACGGCGTTGGCCGCCACGAACTGGCTCCAGTCGGTCCAGGGCTGGTCGAGGAATGGCACGTTGGCATAGGTGCCTTCGTCGATGCCAGGATCGGGCGTGCCCAGCTCGCGCAGCGAGCCGTGCAGGACGCGACTGTGCCCGATATCATCGAGCCCCATCGCCGCGGCCGCGATGTCGGCCTCGAGGCTGGGCGCGGCGGTGCACCATTCTGCATAGCGCATTCCGAGCAATTGCTTGTTGTCGGCCAGGCTTTTGACGAACGAGTAGAGACTCAGGCCTCTTGCTCTCCTGGCCCCCAGAGCCGGATGACGGCATCGGTCGGCACGATCATCATCTCCACCCAGCGCTCTTCGTCGTAGGTTGCGCGAGCGTACGCCATGGCCAGGTCGTCATCCGGCGCCACAACGCTGCCCACCTGGTGCAGCGGCTCGGCCCGGCCTTTGCGGGCGAAGACGTCGTACTCCCGCACGTGTGCATGAACCCGGCTGTAAGCCATCAGACCGCCAGCCCCCACGCCTGGAGCGCCTCGCGCCCCTGCGGCGTCAATCGCGCCGATGACCAGGGCGGATCCCAGACCACCTCGATTACGACGTCATCAATGCCGGGCTCGCGGCGCAATCGCTCGCGAATGTCATCGACGATCATCTCGCTGGCCGGACACCCCATCGCCGTGAAGGTGAGGCGCACCTGGACGGTCCCCTCCCCCACCTCCAGCCCATAGATCAGGCCGAGATCCACCAGGTTGACGGGCATCTCGGGATCGTCGATTTCCGCCAGCGCCGACCAGACCCGCGCCTCCAGGTCTGCGGTTGCAACCCTCACGCGCGGACCTGGAACCTCTGGAAGCTCTCCTGGAACAGCCCAACCATCTCGGCATTCCGCGGCCCGCGCGCCCGCCAGCGAGCCAGGACGTCGTCCCAGGTGCAGGGGTCCTTGAAGTCCCAGCGCTTCTGCTCCGCGTCGAAGGTGCAGGGAAACGGATAGTCGAGCACGAAATGGCTGTCCTCACGATGGGCCGGCACGTTGATGCCGATCGACTCCATGAAGGGCACGACCGTGGAGAGCCATTG
The DNA here is from genome assembly GCA_035716185.1 of Candidatus Dormiibacterota bacterium. Taxonomy (GTDB): domain Bacteria; phylum Chloroflexota; class Dormibacteria; order CF-121; family CF-121; genus CF-13. Next base: position 23,964 of record DASTJZ010000014.1, on the reverse strand, counting down.
CTGACGCAGCTGATCGTTAGTCAGCCCCTTCAGCCGGTAGTCGAGCTGGGCGCTGTGCTGTTTGAGATTGTCGGGCAGGCCGAACCACTCGACCGTCAGCGGGAACATCCAGTCGACGGCCCGCTGCAATTCCTCGCGGGCCGCCCCGCCGGCCTGGCTGATCCGCTTCGACCAGTTGCGGCCATTCCGCAGGTGGAAGTTTTCCTCGGCCATCACCTTGACCAGGCCGCGCTTCCACGGCCCGTAGCTGCATTGCTCATGAATGTCGCCCAGCAGACAGAAACCGGCCTGGTCATACATCGCATTGGCGACGACCAGCTCGGTCCAGCTCTCCAGCGGCACGTCGAACGCGTAAGGATAGCGAAACGCTTTCGGATCCCGCCTGAAGATCAGCGCCTCCTGGCTCTCGCCCAGCTCTTCCAGGATGTGATAGGCGATGTGGGCGTGGGCCAGCTCGTCCTGAATGATGGCGATGCCGGTCATGAAGGCGTTGACGCTGGGCGCCTTACGCGCGGCCAGGTAATAGGCGGGAGCCGAGATCAACTCGGTATCGCCCGACACGATCAGGGTGTGCTTCAGCTCACGCAGGTAGTCGGGCGTCATCTCCGCCACCGACTCGATCAGCTCGCCTCGCTTGAGCAGCGTGTCGAAGGTGCCGGAGCTGTCAGGCTCCATCTGACTTGATTCTAAGTGACCGGTTTAGGCCTTCCCCACCGCCAGCGCTTCGCGCAGCACCTTGCCCTTTGGTGAATCCTCGCTGGGGCCATCCGGGCGCTGGAGGAGGGCGATCAACGCCGGATCCCGGGAGGCAACGATCGAACTGACCACGAACCGATAAAGATCCGTCGACCGAGTCTTGCCAAGGAAGGAGGAAATGAACTCGGTAAACGAGGAACGCGACGGATGCGCCAGCAGCAGGTCAAACAGCCCCACGAGGATGGTCTCGTCTTTTTCCTCCCGGAATTGATCCAGCAGGCGCAGGAGGAGCGACAGCGGGAGCCCGGTCAGGCCTCGAAGGCATTCCGCGCGAACCTCCGGCCGTCCCTCGCCACTGGCGACAACCTGGTACAGCGGCAGAAACTGATCGCGGGCCGCTAGCAGCCGGGCCGCCGTCAGCGCCGGCTCGCCCGACATTTCATGAGCGTCATTGAGCAAACGAACCGCGTGAAAGCAGGCCAGCGAGCCGTCGACCTCATTGAGGGTGACCAGCGCGGCGGCCCGCAGATCGCTGGCCGCATCGAAGCGCCCGATGATTTCCTCCGTCCACAGGGCCCGCTCGATCAGCGGAATGTCATCGATCGTCGCCCGGCCGCGCAACGCCCGGACCAGCGCCATCCGCTGGAAACATCCAGAATCCCGCCGGCGAGGTTCGGCGCTGATGAACTCGTACTTCTCGCGAATCAGCGCGGCAATTCTTGGATCAGTAAGTTCGCCCAACATCCCGACTGCTGAGGCAATGGCCTCGGGATTTTTCGCCCGTTGAAGCAGCACGAGGCCAAGATCGGCCTGCGTCTTCTCGTTGGTCACAGGCCGAGCCTAATGGATCGTCCCCAGGCCCCAGCCACCTGGCGAGTTGAAACTCGGCAGATGACGCTCGTGGTCGCCGAGCCCTGAAAAAGTTTGCGACCCGTTGTTACGGTTTACAACCCGCCGGTGTTACCCAACGAGCCTTCATCCCGCCGCCCAGACCAGCCCTTGCGGGCCAGACCTTCGTCACCGACAGAACCGGGTGCCTTGCGGCTCCCGACTCCCCAGTCCTTGCGGACCGGGCCCTCACGCCTCACGGCGTGAGAGTGGGAACCTTGCGGTCCCCTTGTCGGCGACCGACTAGAGTCGTTTCCTTCTCTAGCTGGCTTTCTAACAGGTCGCAGGGGGAACTTTAGCGGCCGCCCCACACCCCCGCAATACGGAACATTTGTTTACAAACGCACGCTCGTTTTCGTATTCATCCCGCCGCGACTGCCGGGTAGCAAGTCGTAACGGGACCTGTAAGAACCCGTGATTCAGTTTGAAGCTCACCGCCCTTACCGTTTGCGTTATCTGCAGTAGGCGCATCGGCCGATAAGCCCAGCGCCAGGTAACGAATCCATGAAAACCAACCGCTGGCGCAGCCGTGCCGGGCAATCGCTGGTCGAGATGGCGATGGTCCTGCCGATCCTGGCTTTCCTGACCTTCGGCCTGCTCGACTTCGGGCGCGCCTACTACTTCCAGGTCTCGGTGACAAACGCCGCCCGGGAGGGCGCCCGGGTGGCCATCCTCAACATCTATACAGGCCCGCAGACGCCCACCTGCACCGGCCCTGCGTATTCGACCTGCCCGGTGCAGACCGACGCCGCGATCACCACGGCTGTCACCAACGAGCTCACCTACAGCAACATCACGCCCAAGTCGGTCACCATCTGCCCGCCGCACGACAGCACCATGTCGACGCAGGGCTGCCCCGATACGAGCAACCGGGTCGACAAATGGATGAGCGGGACGAGCGCGAACGCGAACTACTACGTGACCGTCAACGTCAAATATGACTTCCAGCTCTACACCCCGCTGATGCAGAACCTGCTCGGGAACCCACTCACGATGAGCGTCTCCGTGCAGATGAGGACCAACTACTGATGCCCCGACGCAAATCGCGCGGTCAGGCGATGGTCGAGTTCGCCCTGCTGTCGGGCGTGTTCTTCGTGCTCCTGCTGGGCATCTTCGACTTGGGCCGCGCCATTGCCATCTATATCAATATCGCCGAGGCGGCGCACGAAGGCGCCCGGCAGCTGGTGCTGCGCAGCAACTACAACAGCACCTATCCCGATACGGTCATCGTCAACGCCACCCTGGCGAAGATCGGCGGCGGCGGGATGGTCCTGACCGAGGACCCCTGTCTGGCGCCGCCCACACCCTGCACGTCACCGTCGACGCCGAGGACACCCAACACCGGCTACATCTGGATCACGCCAAACCGGACCACCGGCAACAACCTGGTGACCGTCCAGGTGACCTTTCTGTTTGTGCCGATGACCGGCATGATCTCGAACCTGATCGGCCCGTCACTGGTGTTGCAGGCCGGCTCCTCGATGCGAGCGGAGTACTGAGATGCTCCGGCGCATTCGCCGCGACCGCTCCGGACAGGCCATCGTGGTCATGGCGCTGGCATTGGTCGCCATTTGCGGCCTGCTGGCGCTGGCCATCGACGCGGGACGTTTGTACTTTCAGCGCCGGCTGATGCAGGACGCCGTCGATGCCGGAGCGCTGGCCGGCGCGCAGGACCTGGTCGGCACCGTCGCCAACCCGAGCGGCCTCCCCAACTATGCCCTCTACCATGCCATGCAGGACACGTTCTCCGTGTTCAACCAGACGCCCACCCACACCTCGCCGACCGATCCTTACTACAGCAACCCGCCCCAGAGCACGGTCACGGACAGCCAGGGCGGCTACACCGTCACTGCCGTCGCGCCGTCCGGCTACAACAACAAACAGGTGCAGGTCACGGTGAGCTTCAACGCGACGGCGACCTTCATCCAGGTGCTCGGCTTCAACCAGATCGCCATCATCGCCACCGCGACCGCCGAAGCCGGCACCAACGCGAAGACCTATGCGATCTTCGCCTACGGTGGCGTCGGCACCGGCAACAGCATCAACGCCCAGATGAGTGGGGTCGGTCAGGTCGATAACGGCCAGGAGGGCAATGACTATTGCAGCTTGAGCACCGCCGGCATCACGATCAGCAACGCCAAGTTCCACATCCCGACCGGCACCAGCGGATCGCTCAACATCAATGGCCGGCTCTTCATCAACCAGGGAAGCGACAACCAGAACCTGGCCGAGTACTGGCAGGGCGCGCCGGCGTTTGCGACCGGCCAGGACCCCAAGCCGGACTACCTGATGCCTGATGTCTCCTCGATCAGCCCGACAAACCCGCCCCGCTCCGGCAAGCTGACGATCGGCGCCGGCAACACCGGCACGCTGGGCGGGCTCACGTTACACAACACCACATCGTCCAGCCACGACTACTACGTCTACCATCCGGGCAGGTACACGTCGAGTCTCGTCATCCCGCTGGCGGGAGACGATCAGGGCAGCATGTATGTCTTCGCCAACGGGATCTATTACTTCCCGACCGGCGCCAGCATCCAGATCAGCGGCGGCCACGTCAGCAATACCTCGACCGGCTTGCCCCACTATGCCAATGCGTTGGGGGCCAGCGACCTTCCGGACGCGGCGGACGGCACCGACGGCGTCGAAATGATCTTCGACGGCGCCGGCTACTTCTCCGCCTCGAACAGCGCGATGTCGGGCGGGACGCAGGGCGGGGCGAGCGTCTTCTTCGTGGCGCCCAACTTCGTCCCGACGGGTAGCACGCATATCGCCTTCTACGTGGCGCCGACCAACACGGCCGGCACCGCCTGGACAAACCAGAACTTCGACGCCAGCACCTCCAACCTGCCGCGTTTCCAGATCTGGGGCACCATCTTCGACGCTTCGGCGGGCGGCGGGTCTGTTTACTTGCGGGCCGTCCAGATCGGGCCCCATAACCTCACCCCGACTGACACCGACTCGAGCGGGCAATACCTGGTCAACGGCGAGTTCATCGGATTCGTCATGACCGTCGACATGGGCAACGTCCTCGGCAACGCGGCGGGCACCACACCGACGTGCAACGGCGGCACTACCACCTGGACCAACCCCGGAACGCCAGGCCTGCTGGCGCAGTTCAACTCGGCGTTCGCTCCCGCCCCGGGCGTCAACTCCTACTTAGTGAAGTAGCTTCTCCATCAGCAGGGCCAGGCCGAGCAGGCTGAGGGCCAGGCCGGCCAAACGCTCCGCCCCTTCCCTGATCTGCTCGCCGATCGACTGGCCAAGTCGTAGTCCGAGCTGGGTGACAACAACGGTCTGGACGCCTATCAGGAGGATCACCAGCACGACGGGAAAGCGCAGCAGACCGAGGGTGAACCCGATAGCGAGCTCATCGAGGCTGATGCTGATCCCCAGTCCGATCGCGGCGAGGCCGTGGGTCCGGGCCAGCAGACCCAGCCGTTCTTCTTCTTTTTCATCAGCATGCGGCCAGAGCATGTAGATGCCAAGCGCGATCAGGATCGCGATCGCCAGGTAGTCGGCAGCATTGCCAACCGTTTGACCGACCAGACCCCCGACCACGAAGCCGACCACCGGCATGCCCATCTCGAACGCGGTGAAGAGCAGGGTGACCCGCGTGCGATCCTGCTGATTCAGCCCGCCGAGTCCCAGCGCCGCCGCCACGGCGAAGGTGTCCAGCCCGAGCGGCAAGATCAGGGCCACCAGCTTCAGCCACATCGGTCCAAATTCTGAACCTAACTTCCGCCGGGCGACTACATTCTCAGCATGCGAGATCCTTCGAGCCATACCACCCAGCAGCGTCAGGTCGTTGTCGCCGCCGGCAGGACGATCCAGCAGACGTGCTCTTGGTACGACCCACAGAAGTCAGCCTGCACAGCGGCATGATCCGTCGCCGATGACAGCCCTCGAGATAATCCGCGAGAAGCGCGACGGTCTTGCGCACAGTGCTGAGGCGATCCAGTTTCTCGTCAGAGGTGCAAGCGATGGCACCATCCCCGACTATCAGCTGGCCGCCTGGCTGATGGCGGTCCGGTTGCGTGGCATGACCGATGCCGAGACGGCGGCACTGACGCTGGCGATGGCGGCCAGCGGCCGGCAGCTCGATCTCTCGTCCATCCCGGGACGGAAAGTCGACAAGCACTCGACCGGTGGCGTCGGCGATAAAGCCACGATGGTCATCGCGCCCCTGGTCGCGGCTGCGGGGGTGCCCGTGGCCAAGCTTTCCGGTCGCGCGCTCGGCCACACCGGCGGGACCCTGGACAAGCTGGAAGCGATCCCGGGTTTCCAGGTCGATCTCTCCATCGATCGTTTCATCGAGCAGGTCCGCCGTATCGGCATCGCCATCGCCGGCCAGACGGCGGACATGGTGCCTGCCGACAAGGTGCTTTACGCGCTACGTGACACCACGGCGACCGTCGACTCGGTACCCCTCATTGCCAGCAGCGTGATGAGCAAGAAGCTGGCCGCCGGCGCCGACGCGATCCTGCTCGACGTCAAGTGCGGTCGCGGCGCGTTTGTCGCTACCCTTCTCGAGGCCGAAGCGCTGGCCCAGTCGCTGGTGACGCTGGGCACCAGCGCTGGGCGAGAGACCGTCGCCTACATCACCGATATGGAGCAACCGCTGGGAAGAGCGGTGGGCAACGCGCTCGAGGTGCGTGAGGCGATCGAGACGCTGGCCGGCCACGGCCCGCCGGAGCTGGAGGCGCTCTCGCTTCGGCTGGGCACAGAGATGCTGCGCATGGCCGGTCACGCACGAGCCGACCTCGAGCGGCATCTGCGCGATGGCAGCGCCTTACGCAAATTTGCGGAACTGATCCAGGCGCAGGGCGGCGATCCGCGCGTGACCATCGATCCCGGTCGCCTGCCGGCCGCGCCGGTCCAGCGTCCGGTTGGCGCGCCGGTCGCCGGGATGGTCGCCCGGGCCGACGCGCTGGAGATCGCCCTGGCCGGCAAATCCCTGGGCGCCGGCCGTGACCGCAAGGAGGCGCCGATCGATCTCGCGGTGGGTGTCGTGCTGCAAAAGAAGGTTGGTGAACATGTCCAGCACAATGAGCCACTCGCCGTCATTCACGCGCGAACCGAGGCCGCCGCCGCCAGCGTTGCGGCTCGCATTGCGGCCGCCTTCAGGATCGCCGACGCAGCCGAGCCCCGACCCCTCCTTCTGCGGCGTGTTACCAAAGCGGGGATCGAGCGGCTCGACCCGTAAGCCCGTCTGCAATCCGCTCGCCGGATGCTGAGACCATGCTTCGGGCATCGCGGGGCCAGGTGGGTGCCGAATTCGCCATGGTGGTCGCCTTTCTCTTCGGCCTGGCCGTCATGGGCGTCCAGTTCTTCGGCCTCGCGACAACGGCCTTCAAAGTCAACCACGCCGCCCAGGAAGCCGCCTATGTCGCGGCCGCCAGCCCAGAGGCCGCCGGGTCGAGGACTCCCTGCTGGGCGGTCGCCGGCGGTCTGACCCACCCCGACAACTACAGCGACGCAGCCGTATGCCAGACCGTGATCGAGAATCTCGGGAACGTCAACCCCGATGGGGTCAGCGTCACCGTCACGCCGACGCTGCTCGATCGGACCAAGCGCTCACCCATCCACGTGTCGATCACATATCGCGAGCCAATCAGCTCGCCGCTCCTGCGTGTGTTGATGGGCGATACCTTCACGACGTCTGCCGATGCGACGTCGTGGAGCCAGTAGGCTTCGATTACACTCAGTCGCTGTGGGGGAGCTTCAATATCACATTCGAGCAAAGCCTGGCGACGTCGGCGAGGCGGTGCTCCTTCCGGGTGACCCTGGTCGGGTCGAGTCCATCGCCAAGCTGCTCGACCATCCCCGGCTGATCGGCCGGAACCGCGAGTTCACCATCTACACCGGCGAGCTGGACGGCCGGCCGCTATCCGTGTGCTCGACCGGGATCGGTTCGCCGTCGACGGCGATCGCTGTCGAAGAGCTGGCGGCGATCGGTGCCACGATGTTCGTTCGAGTCGGTACCACCGGCTCGATCCAGCAGCAGGTCCACTTCGGTGACCTCGTAGTGGCGACGGCTGCGGTTCGCGACGAAGGCACGACCCCGGGATACGTCCCGGTGGGCTATCCCGCTGTCGCCGACTGGGAGCTGGTGCAGGGCATGCTGGCAGCCGGCACGGCGCTCAACTATCGAATGCACGCCGGCATCGTGCGCAGCCACGACTCGCTCTATACCGACCTGCACGCCGCACAGATGCCCCGGCGCGAAGAGCTCGCCATCGCGCTGCAGGTCTGGCATCGCGCGCACGTGCTCTGCAACGACATGGAGTCATCGACGATCTTCGTGCTCGGCAGCCTGCGCGGGCTGCGCGCCGGATCGGTGCTCACGGTTACCAACGAGCCGGGCGAAGGTGACATCGACCCAACGCGCGTCGCATCGCTCGACCTGACGCCCATGTTTCGGGTCGCGCTCGAGGCAGTGCGCCGGCTGACGCCGATCAAGGCGTAGATGGAGGTCGGCGAGACCGTCCGAGCCCGCAACCGCGACGAGTGGCGGCGCTGGCTGGCAAAGCATCACGCTGACAGGAAAGAAATCTGGCTGGTGTACTACAAAAAGGCCTCGGGGAAGACGGGCGTTTCCTATGACGAATCCGTCGAGGAGGCGCTCGCCTACGGCTGGATCGACGGCACCGCCAAGAGCGTGGACGAGCACACCTACGTCGGTCGCTTCACGCCGCGCCGGCCGAAGAGCAACTGGTCCGAATCGAACATTGCCAGGGTGAAAAAGCTGCTGGCCGCCGGACGGATGGCCGACCCGGGTCTCGCCGTGATCCCTCAAGAGGTGAAGAAAAAGATCAAGATCCCTCCCCCTCTGGGGGAGGGCAGGGTGGGGGCTCGATGACCCTCCACGTCGTCGACCATCCTCTCGTCGCCCATTACCTGACCCGGCTGCGCGATCGCGAAACCGAGCCCGACGACTTTCGCGAGGCCTCGGACAAGATCATCACCCTGCTGCTCTACGAGGCGACGAAGGATCTGCGCACCCGTGCCTTCTCCACGCAGACGCCACTGGAATCGACGCAGGGCATCGAAATCGACGATCGCGTCGTGGCGGTCCCGATCCTGCGCGCCGGCCTCGGCCTGGTCGGTCCGGTTCTCGAGCTGCTGCCCCACGTCACCGTCGGATACATCGGGCTGGAGCGCGACGAGCGCACCGCGGTCGCTTCCCGCTACTACGTCAAGCTGCCGCCCGATATCGAGGGCAAGGCCGTCATGATCCTGGACCCGATGCTGGCGACCGGCGGGACGGCGACCAAGGCCGTCGACATCATGAAGGAATACCATCCGGCAAGCGTTCGCCTGGTATGCGTCGTGGCCGCTCCGGAGGGGATCGAGGCGCTGGAGAAAGCGCATCCGGACGTGCTGATCTTCGCGGCCGCCCGGGACCGTCAGCTGAACGATCAGAAGTACATCCTCCCCGGGCTCGGCGACTACGGCGATCGCCTCTTCGGTACCTGACCGCCAGCGTCCTGGTTGTCGTGGTCTGCCTGCTGCTGCTCGTCCAGGCCGGCGCCTCCGGCCGAAATAATCTTGCGAACGGGAGTCGAAATAGCCCTTCCACACTGGCGGTGGGCAGGGTGGGGGCCAGTTGTTCCAGTGAGTTTCGCGTCGCGGTCGTCACCGACGTCAGCGGGCTCCGGTCGCTGGCCGATGCCGGCGCCTGGCAAGGCGTCGGTTCGGCCGCCGCCCAGGTTCGCTGCCTTCAGCCGGAGCTGATCACGCCATCGCGTCCGTCCGACTATCGCCGCAGTCTTCAGACAGCTGTCGACCGCCACGACAGCCTGGTGATCGGCGGCAGTTTCCTGCTCAGCGACGCCATCGTCGACGCCGCGCGGTCCAATCCGGCAACCCGTTTCGCGCTGCTCGACCCACTGGTCGCGCCACCGCACCTGCCCAATCTGGTCGTTCTTTACTTTCGCCGGGGTCAATCGGCATTCATGGCGGGCGCGCTCGGCGCCATGGTGACAAGGACCGGCGTGATCGCCGGGGTCTACGGCCCGAATGGCAGCCTCGACCAGGAGAACCGGCAGGCCTTCGAACGGGGGGCGCATTTCGTCCAGGCGGACGTCCAGGTGCTTGGGGCGTATCAGCCCTCGAGCGCCGGCGCGCCATATGCCAACCCCGACTGGGGCAACGCGCAGGCGCGTGAGTTTATTCACGGGAATGCCGACGTCATCTTTGGGGCCGGTGGCAGCACCGGCGAAGGCGCCGCCCAGGCGGCCGCCCAAACGCAGCGTTATTGCATCGGCGGAGACTTCGACGGCCAGACCTACCTACCAGCGGCCAGCTGCTTGCTGGCCAGCACCGAGAGCTTCGTCGACAACGGCGTGGAGCTCCTGGTGCGCGATGTTGCCGCGGGAGGCTCCACCGGCGGCGAGCTCAGCGTTGGGCTCGCCGAGCACGCGGTCGGGCTCACCCTGTCAACCAGCGCCGTCATCACGCCGACCGTCCGGCAGACGCTGGCGGGCATCGAGGCCGAGCTGGCGTCGGGGCAGTTGACGAGTAGTCCCTAAGGGGCAACCAATCCCAAAGATTTCCGAATATTTTGGTGCTACAATCGCCCGGAAATCGAGGGGCCAAGTTAATTGGAAGGGGAGGATCTATGACGAAATCGCCCGTTCGCTTGCTGAGCTTTTGTATGAGCCTCGTGTTCCTGCTCGCCCTGGCCGCCTGCGGCGGCACATCCGGAGCCGGAACGCCGGCGAAGACCTTCAAGATCGGCCTGGTGACCGACACCGGCGGCCTCAACGACAAGAGCTTCAACCACCTCGCCGCCGTCGGACTCGCGCGGGCGGCCTCGACCGGCAATATCTGTTCCAGCCTGACCTGCAAGGGTGAGCTCGGGGTTCAGGGCGATGTCACCGAGTCCCACAACGGGACCGACTACGTTCCCAACCTGCAAAACTACGCGACTCGCAACTACGACCTGGTGATCGGCGTCGGCTTCCTGATGGCCGAGTCGATCGGCACCGTCTCGGGGAACTTCCCGAACATCCACTTCGCCATCATCGATGGCGTTGGCACCGACGCGAAGGGGACTGACCTGAAGCATTCGAACGTCGTCGGCCTGCTGTTCAAAGAACAGGAAGCGGGCGCCCTGGTGGGCACTATTGCCGGCGTCCTGGAGAAAGATGGCAAGGGCGCGAAGAACAAGAACAGCATCGGCTCGATTGGCGGCATCAAGATCCCGCCAGTCGATCACTACATCGCGGGCTACCAGTGGGCGGCCAAGCAAATAGATCCCGGCATCACGACGCAGAACGGCTACTCGAACAACTTCACCGATCCGACGAAGTGCTCCGGGATCGCCGAAGACCAGATCTCCAAGGGAGCAGACATCGTCTTCCAGGTCGCCGGCGGCTGTGGTAATGGCGTACTTACTCAAGCCGGCAAGGACGGCGTCTGGAGTATCGGGGTCGATGCGGATCAGGGCTACGTCGACAAGTCCGTGATCGCCAGTGCCCTCAAGCGGGTCGACGTCGCGACCTACACGGCGATCAAAGACGTGAAAGATGGCAAGTTTGCGGGAGGCGTCGATACCTTCAGCCTGAAGAACGATGGCGTCGGCTACCAGGCCGACAATCTGACGCTGCCGTCGGACGTGATGAGCGCCTTGACGGACATGACGAACAAGATCAAGTCAGGGTCCGTCACCGTGCCGGACACCGTGCCGTAGACGTAAATTAAAGCGGCCATCCATGGCCGCCGCAGTTAAGCGCAGCGCCCGGCAGGAACCGCCCGAGGGCCTGAAGGTTCTCCGGCGGGCCGGCCGGGCGCTGGCTGTTCCACTCGGATCGGTCCTCATCGCCTTTGTCGTCGGTGCCGTCATCGTCGCGGTCACCGGCGGAAATCCGTTCCTCGCCTACCAGGCGCTGTTTTGCGGCGGCTTCGGCGTCTTCTGTTTCGGCGGCGAGCCCGGCGTCCTCCAGCTCGCCAACACCCTGGTCTTCATCACGCCGCTGATCATGGCGGGCATCGCCGTAGCCCTCCCCTTCCGCGCCGGCATGTTCAACATCGGCGCCGAGGGACAGTTCGTGATGGGCGCGATCCTCGCCACGGTTGCCGGCATCCACCTCGGCGGTTTGCCGGCCATCCTGCTGATCCCGGTCGTCTTGCTGGCCGGCGCCGTTGCCGGCGCCTTCTGGGGCGGCATCGCCGGAGTGCTCAAGGCGACCACCGGCGCCCACGAGGTCGTGACGACCATCATGCTGAACTACATCGCCCAGTGGTTCCTTCGATTCCTGATCATCGGCGGCCCTCTCCAGCTACCCGGCGGGAGTTCTCGTTCGTCGCCGATCTCGAGCAATGCGCGTCTCCCATACCTGCTGCCGCATGACAGCACGCAGATCTTCGGGCTGCCGGGGGCGGTCTACCGGGCGCACACCGGCCTCTTCGTGGCGCTGGCCGCGGCCGCGGTCTTCGCCTTCTTGCTGTGGCGGACATCGCTCGGCTATGAAATCCGCGCCGTCGGGCAGAGCCAGCGGGCCGCCCGCTACGCCGGGATCAGCGTTCGCGGGACGTTGATTATCACCATGCTGATCGCCGGCGCCTTCGCCGGACTGGCGGGCGCGGTCCAGGTTGCGGGCGTCGAACACAACCTGACCGATCAGTACTTCACCGACTCGACCGGCTTCGACGCCATCGCCGTCGCGCTGCTGGGCCTGAACACCGCCGTCGGCATCATCCTGGCCGCGATTCTCTTTGGCGCCTTACACGCAGGCGGTTCCACCATGCAGAGCGATGCGGGCGTATCCGGCAACCTGGTGTACATCCTGCAGGCCTTGATCCTGTTCTCGATCGCCGCTAACTTTCTGCGTACGGTCAAGTTGCGGCTTCCGTCCGTCGGACGAACGCCGCTCACGCCCGAGGCTGACGCCGCCGCCACCGCAGCCGCTACAGAAGCCGACACCGGCCTGGCGGCCGACGATAAGGACATCGCATGAATTTCTTTCATGACGTCTTTGCCTTGATGGGAACCTCGGGGCTCTGGCATTCGTCGCTGCAGTACGCGGCGCTGCTCTTGCTCCCGGCTCTGGGCGGCGTGATCTCAGAGCGCAGCGGCGTGGTGAATATCGCGATGGAAGGCATGATGCTGACCGGGGCCTTCTTCGCCGTCGCCGTCGACCTGGCGGTGCACAACGTGCTGATCGCCGTCGCCGGCGCCATGCTGACCGGCGGCCTGATCGCGCTGATTCACGCGATTGTTTCGATCCGCTATCGCGCCGACCAGATCGTCTCGGGCGTGGCAATCAATATTTTCGCCGCGGGGATCACGGTCTTCCTGGTGAACCGGCTCTACGGTCTGTCTGATGTCGGTTCCGTCGGGGCGAAAGACACGATCCCGAACCTGAGCATTCCACTACTGAGCGACATCCCGTTCATCGGCCGAATCTTCTTCCAGCAGAACGTCATGGTCTACGTCGCGCTGATTCTTCTGGTCCTCACCCAGGTCATGCTCTTTCGGACGCGGCTCGGGTTGCGCATCCGGTCTGTGGGCGAGCACCCGCAGGCGGCCGACACCGCCGGGATTAACGTCTATGCCCTGCGCTACGGCGCCGTCATCACGAGCGGCGTGCTGTCGGGACTTGCCGGCGCCTTTCTCTCCATCGGCATCGCGAACACGTTCGTGCCCGGCATGACCGATGGCCGTGGCTACATCGCGCTGGCCGCCATGATCTTCGGAAAATGGACGCCGATCGGTGCCTTCGTCGCGACGCTGATTTTCGGCTTCGGCCAGGCCATCTACGACGCCAACTCGAGCATCCACGTCTCGCAATACTTGTTGAGTATGACCCCGTATATCTTGACCCTCGTCGTCCTCACAGCCGTCGTCCGCCGCAGCAGCCCGCCCGCCGCCGACGGCATCCCATACGTTCCGGGCGCCGAATGAGCGACCAAGCCCTCGCCGTCGAAATGCGCCGGATCACCAAAAAATTTCCCGGCGTCGTCGCCAACGACCAGGTCGATTTTCAGGTCCGCAAAGGCGAGATCCATGCCCTCGTGGGAGAAAACGGCGCCGGCAAAAGTACGCTGATGAACGTCCTCTACGGCCTGATCCCGCTGGACAGCGGCGAGATCCTGATCGATGGGCAACCGGTCGCCATGCACGGCCCGCGCGACGCCATCCGCCACGGCATCGGCATGGTGCATCAGCACTTCATGCTGATTCCCGTGTTCAGCGTGGGCGAGAACATCGTGCTGGGCCGCGAGCCGACCACGTCCGGCGATTTCTACGACTACGCCCGCGCCCGCCAGGAGATCACGAACCTGACCAAGCGCTACGGGCTGGCGTTAAACCCCGACGTGCGGGTCGGCGACCTGCCCGTTGGTCTGCAGCAGCGCGTGGAAATCGTGAAAGTCCTCTACCGCGGCGCAAATATCCTGATCCTTGACGAACCAACCGGTGTGCTGACGCCGCAGGAAGCGACCGAGCTCTTCAGGGTCTTGCGCGACCTGGTGAAAACCGGCAAGACGATTATTTTTATTTCGCACAAACTGAAAGAAGTCCTGGAGATCTCGGATCGAATCACCGTCATGCGCCGCGGCAAGGTCGTGGGCCATCTCGTGACCAAAGACACGGACGAGGCCGAGATCGCGCGCCTGATGGTGGGTCGCGATGTGCTGCTGCGGGTCGTCAAGAAGCCGGCCAAGCCTGGCCCGACGGCGCTCCGCGTCGAGAACCTGACGGCAAACTCGGACCAGGGGATTGTGGCCCTGAAAGGCATTTCGTTCGAATTGCATCAGGGCGAGATCCTGGGCATTGCTGGGGTCGAAGGCAACGGCCAGAGCGAGCTCGTGGAAGTCCTGGCGGGGACCCGACACGCGACCGGCGGGCGTGTCCTGCTGGCGGACCGCGAGGTCGAAAACCTGAGCGCGGCGGCCATCCGGCTGGCCGGCGTCGGCCACATTCCCGAAGATCGTCGTGGCGCCGGCCTCGTGCTCAACTACTCGGTGGCCGACAACTTGATCCTGGGCCGCCAGCGCACGCCGTTGTTTTCCTGGGACGGCCTGGTGCTCCGTATCAAGGCGATCTTCGCCTGGGCCAGGCGGCTCATTCGCGAATTCGACATCCGGACGCCGAGCGCCTCCACCCCGGCGCGGACGCTGTCCGGCGGCAATCAGCAAAAGATCATCGTTGCCCGGGAGATGGCGAGCCAGCCCAAGGTCCTGCTCGCCTCCCAGCCGACCCGCGGGGTCGACATCGGCGCCATCGAATTTATTCATCGACGCCTGGTGGCAGAGCGCGACAGCGGCGCCGCCATCCTCCTCGTGTCGGCCGAGCTGGACGAGATCCAGTCGCTGTCCGATCGGATCGCCGTCATGTATGAAGGCAAGATCGTCAGCATCGAGCCACCCGACGCGTCCGAAGAACGTCTCGGCTTGCTCATGACCGGAGGTGGAGCCGGCGACCGGCTCGAGGCAAGCTAACAGGATCTCTAACCCGCCGAGGGTTAGGGTGGGGCTGGTTGCGCTCGTCGTCGTGGCCTTCCTCGCGGGTTGCGGCGGCCCGGGCACGGCGCAGGATTCCGGCATCCACGTCTGCGTGGCGACCACCGCCGACGGGTTGGTTCCACACACGTTCAACCGGCTCGCGGTCGACGGCGCCCAGTCAGCGGGTGCCGCTGTCCAGGTTGTCCCCTCGGCCTCGGCGTCGTACTATGTCGCCAGCCTGGGGCGCTGCGCCGCGGCCCGACCGGCGGTGGTCATCGCGATCTCACCTGACATGGCGGCGGCCGTTTTTCGAGCGGCCCACCAGTATCCCGGCCAGCGGTTTGCCTTGGTCGACGCCACGCCGGTGGACGACACGGGCCAGCCCGCCGACCTGAGCAACGTTGCGAGCGTCTTGTTCAATCAGCAGGAGCCGGGATATCTCGTCGGCGCGCTGGCCGGCTATCTCGAGAAAGACAAGGTCGGCAGCGCCAGCCACAACGTCCTGGGGATACTCGGGACCAACCATGGACCGAATGTCGATCCCTATATTGCCGGCTTCGTCGCCGGCGTGCAATCGATCGACCCGAGTGCGCAATTGAAAGTCACCTACTCGGATTCACAGGACACGGCCTTCTGCAAGCAGCTGGGCATCACCCAGATTTCTGGCGGCGCCGACATTCTGTTCGAGGCCACCGGCCGCTGCGCCTCCGGCTACATCGACGCCGCCTACGACGCGGGTGCCTATGCGATTGGATCGAACACCGACATGGCCTACGCCAGTCCCGCCGTGATCACCAGTGCGCTGAAGCGAGTCGACAAGGCCGTCGAGATCCTTGTCCACCGGCTGCAAAGCAATCAATTCAAATCCGGCAAAAGCACTCTCTCCATCCAGGACGATGCCACCGGCTTCAGCACACCGAGCAGCGTCGTCCCCCAAGCGATCATCAATCAGGTGCTCGAGATCCGGGCTCAGATCCGGAGCGGCGCGATCACTCCACCGAGCACCATCCCGCCGGGAATCTAACGCGTCGCTAACCCGTCCTTGAGCGCCGGAGCGATGCCTCGGCGCTGATAAATTCCTGGCGCAAGCGGCGGCGGCTGGCCTGGTCGCCAAACCCGCCGTCGAGCGCCAGCAGATTCATCGCCCAGACTTCGTCGCGCGTGCAGCCAATCGCGCGGACGGCCGTTTCGTACTCATGTGTGAGCGTGATGTCTGACACGGTCCGTGAATCCGTGCTGATGGTGGTCTTGATGTCTTGCTCGTAGTAGCGCCGCAATGGATGGTCCTCGAGCCGGCGCACGGCCTTGGTCTGGGCGTTGCTGGTCGGGGCCATATCGAGTTGCACGTCGTTCTCCTTGATCATGGCCACGACGTCTGGGTCTTCCTGCGCCCGGACGCCGTGTCCTAGTCGCCGGGCCCCCATCGAGATGGCCTGTCGAACGCTCTCGGGGCCGGCGGCTTCGCCGGCATGGATCGTGATATTCAGGCCGACGGAGCGTGCGACACGAAAGGCATCTTCGTGGAGGATCGGCGGGTGGCCGGCTTCATCGCCGGCCAGGTCGAAGCCGACCAGCCCCTGGTCGATAAACCGTCCTGCGACCTGCGCCAGCGAGATATTCTGCGCCGGTGGCATGTCGCGCAGCGCGGTGGCGATGATGCCGCCCTCCAGGTCGAACTCCTGTCGCCCCCTCGTCCAGCCGCTGAGGACCGCGCGAATGACGTCCGTCAGCGAGAGCCCGCGCTGGACATGGAGCCAGGGACCGTAGCGAATCTCGATGTACCGCACGTTCTCTTTCGCGGCGTCCTCGCAGAGCTCGTACGTCGCTCGCTCCAGGGCAGGGACGGTTTGTAACACGGCGATCGGCAGCTCGAAAAATTCGATGTACTCGACCAGCGAGCTGGTCGAGTCATTGGCCTCGAGGAAGCTGCGCAGCTTGTCGAGATCGTCGGTCGGCAGCGGCACACCCTCCTGCTTCGCCAGCTCGAGGACCGTTCTGGGTCGGACAGAGCCGTCTAAGTGCAGGTGCAGCTCCGCCTTGGGAATCGCGAGAAAATACGCCGCGTCGTCCAGCGCCAACTCGGGCGCTATGCTACCAGCGTCAGCTACCTTGGGACGATCATGTGTCGAACATCCGCCGCAGGGTCACCACGAGCAGAACGAACCCAACGAGTCCAGCAACGACGTAAACAATAAGCGCTGGACCGGTGACCGGCGCATAGCATTCGCCGGTCGCGCTCATGCCGGAGCCGCACGCCGGCATCCGCGTTATCACGAGTCCGAGCAAGATCGCCGGCACGAGGCTCACGCCAAGTAAGTACGCGCCAGTTCGTTCGCGAAATCGTCGCACCTGCCAGAGCACGATGCCCAGGACGATCAACGCTTCGATCAGCCCGAGCGGTCCCAACGCCAGCGAGGCGTAACCGAGGATCAGGCCGAGACCGAAGAATATCCCCGCGATCCAGAGTCGTCGCCTTCGGCTGGGCGGCGCCGATTCAGGCCGCGCGCTTGTGCCCGTTGCCGTTGGGTGGCGTCAGGATCAACGCCAGCATGTCGGAGGGCCGGGTCGCCCACAGCCGGTGATGCCGGAACGTTGCCCGAAACTCGGGGCTCAGTCCCCACGCTGCCAGCACCGTCCGCACCCGCGCCGCCCGTCCCGTCTTGAGGTCCACCATGCTGTCACCCACGTAGACGGCCGCGCTGCGCGACAGCCCCAGGCGCGCGATCGCTGCCAGCAGTGGGTCCGGAGCGGGCTTCGGCGGGGTGACGTCCTCGAAGCCAATGACGACGTCGAAATACGATCGAAGCCGGGCGGCCTCGAGCTCCGCCTCGACCAGCGCCCGCCTCTTGCAGGAAACGACGCCCAGCGGAACCTGCGCTTGCTGCAGCTTGCGCACGAGCGTGGGGATGCCGCGAAAGACCCGGGCGTGGCCCAGCTTGGCGTCAAACGAGCGATACGTCGCCACCAGGGCTTCCCACGCATCGGGAGCGACGAGCTTCATTTGCTCGGGCAGCGGCAGGCCGCGGGACTGCCGGAACAGCTCCCGGGCGGTTTCGTCCAGCCGGTGCTCGCGCATCACGTGCGCGAACGCCTCCTCGATCAGCGGATAGCTGTCAACCAGCGTGCCGTCGAAATCGAAGATCAGGCCGCGATGAGAAAGCAGAGGCTCTGAGACGGTTGCCAAATGTAATCAACATCCTGGGCAGTTTGGGCGCGCTCCGCGGAGCTGCGCTGTCGAGGTTTCGACCCTTCCCAGTTCAAATAATGCCAGTGATATAACGCTGCCGTCCAGCCTTTCTCGCCAAAGTCGACGTTTTCTCCCGACGCGAACATTCGTTCGTAGCGCCGTCCCTTGACCGTCCCTTAATCCGCCCCTAAACTCCACTCATGGCCAGCGTCACTTACGAGCACGTGTACAAGCGCTACCCAGGCAACGTGGTCATCACCGACATGAACGCCGAGGTCAAGGACAAAGAGTTCGTCGTCCTGGTCGGCCCATCCGGGTCGGGCAAATCGACTGCGCTGCGGATGCTGGCCGGCCTGGAAGAGATCAGCGACGGCAAAGTGCTGATCGGCGACCGCGTCGTGAACGACATCCCGCCTAAGGATCGCGACATCGCCATGGTCTTCCAGTCGTATGCCCTCTATCCGCACATGACGGTCTACGACAACCTGTCGTTTGGGCTGAAGCTCCGCAAGACGCCCAAGGCCGAGATCGACAAGCGGGTGCGCGAGGCGGCCCGGATTCTTGGGCTGGACCAGCTCCTGAGCCGCAAGCCGAAGGCCCTCTCCGGTGGCCAGCGGCAGCGGGTCGCGCTGGGCCGGGCGATCGTCCGGAAGCCAAAGGTCTTCCTGATGGACGAGCCGCTGTCGAACCTCGATGCCAAGCTCCGCGTCCAGACCCGGGTTGAAATCCTCAAGCTTCACCAGGACTTGCAGACGACCTTCATTTACGTGACGCACGACCAGGTCGAAGCCATGACCATGGGCGACCGGATCGTCGTGCTGAACTACGGGGTCGTGCAGCAATTCGACAGCCCCACCACGCTCTACAACCATCCGGTCAATCTCTTCGTGGCCGGCTTCATTGGCAGCCCAGCGATGAATTTCCTGACTGTCAAAGTCGGTGGCGATGGCCAGGCGGCGCTGACCACCGACGGCGTCAATGTCCCGGTGCCCGAGCGGCTCCTCTCGGAGGCCGGCGCCGAGCGCGGGCAAGAGGTCATCATGGGGATCCGTCCCGAGGACCTGAAGGACTCCCGCTTCCCCGGCCGTGACGACCTGCCAAAAGTCGCGGCCAAGGTCGACGTCGTGGAGAACATGGGCAGCGAAAACTTCGTGTATTTCACGCTCGCCGGAAAGCCCTTCGTGTCCCGAATGGATCCACGCAGCTCCGATATCCAGCCGGGCCAGCAGATCCAGGTTGCGCTCGACACGGGCCATATCCATCTGTTCGATTCCAAGACGGAGAAAGCCCTGGTCAGTCGCGGCAAGCCAGCCGACCAGGTTCCCGCCGTCGTCGCCGCCCCCGCTCCGGCCGCTCGCTAGCGCTTGGACCTCGGTCTGCAGGGCCGGGTCGCAGCCATCACGGGCGGCAGCCACGGTCTTGGTTACGCCATTGCCCAGGCTTTGGTCGCCGAAGGCTGTCGAGTCGCCATCTGTGCACGAAACCCGGCGCGGCTCGAGGCGGCCGCGCAGACATTGGGACGAGGCGTCTTCATACAAGCAGCTGATGTCACCAGACCGGACGAGGTCGAAGTTTTCATCGACGCGAGCGCTGATCACTTCGATGGCCTCGACATCCTTGTGCACAACGCTGGCGGCGGGGGCGGTGCCAACCTGGACGCGCCAGACACGGAGTTCACGCAGGCTCTTGACGTCAATGTCCTCGGGGGCCTGCGAGCGGCCCGCGCAGCCGTGCCCCACATGCGACGACGCGGCGGCGGGCGCATTATTTTCATTGCGTCTGTCTATGGTCGGGAAGCCGGCGGCCGCACGGGATACAACCTGGCCAAGGCTGCCGAGATCAGTCTCGCCAAAGCCCTCGCCCGGGAGCTCGCCAGCGACAAGATCCTGGTCAACAGCGTCGCGCCCGGCTCGCTGATGTTCCCCGGCAGCTCCTGGGAGCGCCGCCGGCAGGCTGATCCCGAAGGCATCGCCGCCTTCATCAAGAGCGATATGCCGCTGGGTCGCTTCGGCACGCCCGAAGAAGTCGCTCATGTCGTGGCGTTTCTCGCCTCCGACCGCGCGAGCCTCGTGACCGGTGCCTGCTGGACGGTCGACGGTGGCCAGTCTCGCAGCCTGATCTAGGCCCAGCGAGACCGCGGCGAGTCGCACCGCCTCATCGAGGCCGACCGAGACGGTGGCCCCCCGCGCAGCCTGATCTACGCTGATCGAGATCGCGGCATCGGCGGGATCAGCCGCCATCGAGCGGTCTCGATTTGCTGCAAGGTTGCCCCACCTTCGTGCACCAACCTGTGGTGGTGTTTGCACAGGAGGATCAAGTTCGACATCACCGTCGGTCCGCCACGCGTCCAGTGCTCGACGTGATGGGCGTCGGTCCACCGCGCAGGCCGGTTACACCCGACGACAACGCATCCGTGATCGCGTGCGGCAAGTGCCCGACGGGTCGACGGTGGGATCGTGCGGCTGGCACGAGTGGTCTCGGCTTCTCGCTCGCCCTTGGCGATGATTCGGCTGATGGCCGCATCGCACGCCATGCGCCGAACCGTCTCGGCGGGAATGACCGTGCCATCGTCGAGCTCACCGCCGGCTGCCCCTGACACGCCGGCCAGGGTCTCAACACTGGCGCGGATAATCAAATGCGGGCGGGAGCCACTCCCGTCGGCCGATCTGTTTGAGGGTTTGAGGCAAAGCTCCACGAGCCGATCGGCCCGCCGCTGCGCCGGGGTGCGGTCGTCATCTTTGGCCGGCGGTGGCGTGGCGTTGATGGCGTTGTGGACTATTGCCCCCGCCTCGGCGTCGAGCAAACCGTCCAGCCGGACCATCCCGTTCAGTGGCTCGCTGATGTTGAGATACCGCCGCTGATGTGCCCGATTGGCATCAGCCAGAGACTTTTCGGCATCGACCTGGTGTTCGAAGTTCCTGGCAACGTTGATGAACTGGCCAGGATCCATCGTCTCGGCCAGCCGTAGAAGGCTTGACTCGGCCTTTCGCGCCATCGCCGCGCCCACGTGTTCGGCGGTCCGCGCCATGACGGCGACGTGCTGAAAGGCAAGCTCTCCCCTGGCAAACGCCTTCTTCGTTTCCGGCAGGTTGTCGAGTTGCCGCGCCATGCCCACACGCTCAGCTGCTGCGCCACCCGAGTAGCGGCACTTTTCGCGCACCCACCCCACCAGGTCGACGCCATCTCTGACATACTCGCCCGACTTGTCGAAGCGACCCAGGGCCTCGACAAACACCGCTTCCAGGCGATCTTTCATTTGCCGGGTGTGGATCAGGCCTTCGCCAAGCCTGGCGCCTTCTGCCCCGCGCAGGGCCGCCGCATAGGCCTCAATCCCGCTCACGGCCTGAAGCCGGGCTACTTCTACGACATCGCCTGCCACAGCCATGCTCGCATCATGAACGGTGGTTGCGACAGCTGCCTGTCACAGTTATCCACAGATTTAGAAGAGGCCGGCGATAAAAGAGGCCGGCGGTGGGGGAACACCGCCGGCCCACGGAAAGATCGATCAGGCGCGTCGCGGCCTGAACACCCAGCCCAGAACTCCTGCGACAACCGCGAGCGCCAGCAGGATGTTCGGCAGGCCCATCGGCGCCGTCGGCAGGTTTGCTGCGCGCTGTGCCGGCGTGATGCCATCGACGATCGCCATTGGCTTGGTGCCAAATGGCGCGACCTTGACCACGCCCATCGGCGTGAGGCTCATGTCGTACGTGACCTTGCTGTCCGGAGCGTCCAGGCTCAGATAGGTGAGCCAGCTGTCGCGGCGGACCCAGCCCATGTTTTTGTCAGTCGAGAGATCGTGGTACAGACTCTCCGTCATCTTCTCCTGGGACACGAGCGTGAAGCCCGGGGCGCCCACCACCGCGGTACCTACGCCGGATGCGCCGACGAACGCCCGCCATTCGCTGGTGTTGACCGGCATGTCAGAGAGCAGGTACAGATCGGCCTGAACCTGCTGGCCAGCCGCCAGCACTTCGAACGGAATCCACGGATGCGCGACCTTGAGGGTGACCAGCACCGGTGCGCCATCGCCAAACAGCAGGCGCTGCGTCCTGGCGCGACCGGCGTTGTATTTCGCCGCCATGAAGACCGGACTGCCCTTCGCGTACGTCAGAATATGGGCCCGGGTCTCGGCGTCGATCGCAAAGTTGTTGTCCTTGGCCCAGCCGAGCACGCCCTGGCCGTCGCCCCGCAGTACGGTGATGTCAAGCGCCTGCACCTGGACCTGCTGGAGCACCTCGACGTTGCCGCTGGTCGCCTTGGCGGCAAACTGCAGCTCCAGAATGCGCGGCTGCGGGTGCGTCTCGCGAAAGAGCCGCTGCAGCGTCCAGTCGCCGCCTTCCTCGACCTTCAGAGGCACCGCGGGTAGCGGCACGATCCAGCCGAAGTTCGAGGCTGACCCCTGATAGCTGAAGCTGGTCAGATAATGCTCGACGCCGTTATGCCAGGCGACCAGCGTGGTCGCCCGTTCGAGCCGGATAGCGCCGTTCGGAGCGATCAGGCCGCCGCACGCCGCGGCGGGGAGCGCCTGCGTCAGAAAAATCGCCAACGTCGCCGCCGCCGCGGGCACGAGCTTGTTGATCATGAGCGTCCTCCTGTTCCGTCCGTCGACGTTCAGGAGTTCAGACGCTCAGGCGGCGAGAAAGTTCCCTTGGACCGCGACACGGAACTCCGCACCGGCCCCCCGCCGCCCAACGGCTATCGGCAACGTTGGCTCGGCTCGGGGCCGCGACTCCACTCCGGGTCGCGGTCTAGTGCGCTTTCGCCTCCGTTTTCTCGAAGGCGTTGACCGGCTTCATGATTTCGACCTTGACCGGGGCAGCTTCCCGGGCAAACTTATCTGCGTCTGACGGCACCCCGATTACGTAACCGTAGTGGTTCGGAATCGCCACCTGCGGCTTGATCTTCTTCACCAGGCCGGCCGCTTCGGACGCGTTCATGACGTACGGATCGCCGCCGATGCAGACCAGGGCGACATCGGTCTTGACCTTCTCGATGTCCGGGTTCGGATCCGTGTCACCCGAAAACCAATAGCGATTCCCATCCAGGGTGAGGATGTACCCGACCCAGTTGTTGCTCTTCGGGTGCGCCTGGAGGCGGTGAGGCGCCGTGTTGTACGCCGGAACGGTCTCGAACCTGATGCCCGCGACCTCCAGAGACTCGCCGGGCTTGACCGCCTTGACGTTGCCCTTCAGCTTCTCGGCGACGTCGCGCGGAGCCACAAATTGGGTGTTGCTCTTGCGGATCTTCTCGATGTCCTCGGGCTCGTAATGATCCGAGTGGGCGTGCGTGATAAATACCACGTCCGCCGGCTCATCCTGGCCCTTCCGCAAGCCCCAGGGGTCGATGTAGAAGGTCAGGCCGTCGCCCTTCCACTTGTAAGCCGATTGCTTGTACCAGGTGAGCTTCTCGTGCATGTCAACCTCCTTGCGGCAAACCACGGACGGCCTACCGCTCGAGGTTTAGGTTACCGTGTCAGGCGCCGAAGACCTGGACGACCAGCTGCCGGTCGCGAGGCCGGTCAAGCTCCAGGAGGAAGATGCGCTGCCAGCGACCGAGATCCATGTTGCCCTCGGCGACCGGGATATTCTCACTCGAGCCCAGCAGGAGGTGCTGGCAGTGCGCATGGCCGTTAGCACATTCGTCGGGTTCCATCGGCCCGGTGCGGCGCTTGAGGTCGTTGTGGGCGTACAGGCCGCTCGTGGCGGACAGCCGATCGAGCATGGCGCTCATGTCCTGCAACA
>DASTJZ010000013.1:0-8138 GCA_035716185.1 Candidatus Dormiibacterota bacterium | reverse complement strand
AGAGCAGGCGATCTTCTCGAAAACGGGTGGGCTGCACGGCGCCGGGTTGTTCACCGCTGAAGGCGTACCCGTCGTGGTTCGCGAGGACATCGGCCGGCACAACGCCGTCGACAAGGTGATCGGTCACGCGCTCGATCACGGCCTCCTCCCACTGGAGCGGCACGTCCTGATGGTGAGCGGCCGGACCTCGTTCGAGATCGTTCAGAAGGCGCTGCAGGCGCGCATTCCGGTGCTGGCGGCGGTGTCGGCTCCATCGAGCCTGGCGCGCGACCTGGCCCAGACGTCGAATCAGACACTGATCGGATTCCTCCGGGGTCGGAGCCTGAACGTCTATAGCGGCCGCCGGCGCATCCAGGCCTAGTCCGCGGGGTTATATCGCACCTCCTCAAGAAACGCGGACCGCGCTCAGCGAGCAGGCAACAAGGTCAAGCGCAAGAAGGCCGCCAAGAAGTCCTAAGCGGCGATCTCCGGCATGACCTTCTCGACGAAGTCTTCCAACCGGCCCTTACCCTCTGACGGCCACTCGGCCACGAGGTAGCCGAAGCCGGCGTCGCGGAGGCTCGCTGCGCGGCGCCGTACCTGGTCCCATGGGCGGGACAGCGATAGGGATGCCGAGCGAAGAATTCCCCTAGGATCCCGCCCGGCCTTCTCGGCCAGCTGGTCGAGGAGACGCGACTTGCCCGTCATCGTCTGCTCCGAGCCGAACGCATGCCAGGCGTCGGCCTGGCGAGCCACGATGGGAAGCATCAGCTGCTCGCCACCCGCGCCGATCCAGATCGGTGGATGCGGTGTTTGCACCGCCTTGGGGTGATAGCTCGCACCGTCCAGCTGGTAATACCGTCCGGCAAAGCTCGCCCGATCCTTCGTCATCAGCAGGCGCATCACCTGGACGCCCTCCTCGAGGCGGTCCGCCCGCTCTTTGATCGGCGGGAATGGGATGCCTAACTGCTCGTGCTCTGGTTGGTGCCATGCCGCGCCCAGGCCGATTTCGAGGCGCCCGTTGGAAATGTGGTCAGCCGTAATCGCTTCGGTCGCCAGGATCGAGGGATGCCGGTAGGTGATGCCGGTGACCAGCACACCGAGCCGGATCCGGGACGTGCTGGCGGCAAGTCCGGCGAGCAGGGTCCACGCTTCCAGGCAGGGGCCCTTTGGGGTGCCGTAGAGCGGCGTGAAGTGATCGAACACCCAGGCGCCGTCAAATCCCGATTGCTCGGCGAATATCACTCGTTCCACGAGTTCCGGCCAGAGGAGTTGATGCTGCGCGACGTCCAGACCGATTCGCATTGTCTGTCACGATACATGGGAGTCGGCAGGGGGTACTTAACCGAACGTTCATTCCGTTTTGGCCTAAGCTTTCCACGGAGCCTCCAGAGTCCTAATGGGAACCGACGATCAGGAAGGAGGGAACATGAGACTTCGCCCTGCACTTGGACGCTCGCTTGCTCGGCTGGCTTCGGTGGCATTGCTGCCGGCGAGCGTCGCCGGACTCGTCTCGATCAGTGGCGCCGCTCCGGCGGCGGCATCGAGCGGCTGCCAGCTCAACGGTCCGGTCAAGCACGTCATCTACCTGGTATTCGACAACACGCACTTCCGCCGCGATCGACCGAATGTTCCATCAGACCTCGAGCAGATGCCGCACCTCTTGAACTTCTTGACGTCGAACGGCACCGTGCTGACGAACGATCACACGATTCTGATCTCGCACACCGCCGGCGGCATCCTGTCCAGCCTGACCGGCCTTTATCCGGACCGTCAAGGGGTCACCGTATCGAACAGCTACGGCTACTTCCCACCGAGTCAATCGCCCGCGTTTACGACGGCCTTCAAATACTGGACTGACAAGGTCGACGACTCTACAGGGACCCGCGACCAGCTTCCGAACATGGTGACGGGCAACCCGACAGCACCGAAGAACACGCCCGCGCCGTGGGTGCCGTACACCAGAGCAGGATGCAACTTCGGCGGCGTTTCGACTGCGAATATCGAGCTCGAGAACACCGGCACCGGCCTCTATGGCGACATCAGCGAGGTGTTTGGCACCGGCTCACCCGAATGGAACGAGGCCAATGCCTCACCGGTTAAGGCGCAGGCGGATTTCGTCGGGATCGCGATTCACTGCAGCCAGGGGGCTCAGCTCTGCGCTCACGGCAACAGTCTCGGACTTCCGGTCGGGGACCAGCTTCCCGACGAACCGGGCGGTTACCACGGTTTCAACGGCTTGTTCGGGGCGAAGTACATCGATCCCGCTATCCACGGGGGCAACGCCTGCGTCAATGACCTGAACGGAAGCCCAATCAAAGACTCATCAGGAAACTGTGGCTTCCCCGGCTTCGACCGAGCCTTCCCCCAGAACAGCCTCGGCTTTGTTGCCCAGATGCAGGAAGCCGGAGTGCCGGTGACGTACGCCTACATCTCCGACGCGCACGACAACCATTCGCTGGGGCGAGCGTCAGGGCCTGGTGAGGCCGATTACAAGGCCCAACTTGCTGCCTACGACCGTGCATTCCAGAAGTTCTTCAACCGCCTTGCCGCCGACGGTATTACGAAGGACAACACGCTCTTTGCCGTCACTTCGGATGAGGGCGATCATTTTACTGGCGGGACCGGAACGCCCCAGCCAGATGGGTCGCTTGCGTATAGCCATACGGCGTGCTCGGATCTCAGCGCATGCCCGGCCAACCAGATCGGCGAAGTTAGCCTCAACCTGGCAAAGGCGTTGCCGTCCAACAGCCCGACATTCTCGGTCCACAGTGACTCCGCGCCGACCTTCTATCTCAAGGGCAACCCGAGCCCAACGGACCCTCAGCTCCGCGCTTTCGAACGAACGGTCGCGAATCTGAACGAGGTCGACCCCTATGTAAGCGCGAGCCCGACGCCAGTCTTTGTTCAGCTGGCGGATGCGGTCGGCGAAGAGGCCCTTCACATGACGAATGCCGACCCGACGCGCACACCGAACTTCACCGGCTTTGGAAATCCCGACTATTTCATGACAGCAAGCAGCGTTGGACCCTTCTGCGGCGGCAATCCATGCGTTGACCCTGGCTTCGCCTGGAACCACGGCGATATCCAACCGGAAATTGCCAACAACTGGCTTGGCCTGGTCGGTCCTGGCGTCAAGAACCTGGGCATTGACTCGACGACATGGACAGACCACACGAACGTCCGACCAACCATCCTGGAGCTCGCCGGTCTTACTGATGACTACACCCTCGATGGCCGGGTTCTAGTCGAGGCGTTGTCGAGCGACGCCGTGGCGCGGAGCCTTCGGGCGCATCGCGAGACGCTCCTGCGGCTGGGCGCCGCTTATGAACAGCTCAACGCATCGTTCGGCCAATTCGGGATGGATCTGCTCAGGGCATCGACTCGAGCCTTACACAGCGGCTCCGCCAGCGACGACAGCACATACGTATCAATTGAAAATTCAATCGGGAACCTCACGACGCAGCGCGATGATCTTGCAGGCCAAATCAAGGTCGCGCTGAACGACGCCGCGTTCCATGGCCAGCCGCTGAATGAAGGTCAGGCGAAGAATTGGATCGCGCAGGCACAATCCCTTATCGACGACGCACGCGGCCTGGCGGGTTCCTAGGAGCTACAGATGAGAGGCCGGTGTCGTGCCGGCCTCTCATTCTCCTGAAGGAGGTTTAGATGGGTTCACTGCGATCTCGGATCAATCGCGCTCTACTCGCGCTCAGCCTTCCGGTTGGAATGCTTGCCGCGACGGCGGCGGCGATCCCTGCCCAGGCAGCCAAACCTGGTTTGGGCTCGTCGGCCCGGGGGTGAGGAACCTCGGTGTCAACAACTCGATCTGGTCCGACCACACGGATATCCGGCCGACCCTGATGGCCCTCGTCGGTCTGAAGGACGACTACCGGTCATGACGGCCGGGTCCTGCTCGACGTGGTCGATCCCTCGGCGGTCGCGGCGCATGGAAATCGAGATGCCCTGGTCAAGCTCGGTCACGCGTACAAGCAGCTCGATGCGACCGTTGGAGCTTTCGGGACCGCCGTGGTCAACGCCGACACGCGGGCGGTAGCAACGGGACAGGGCTCGCAGGATGGCGCGTATCGCGCCTTCGAGAGTTGGCTGAACAGTTTGACGGATGATCGCAACTCCGTCGCGTTACAGATTTCGCAGCTCGTCGAAGCGACGGGCTAATTCGACTTTCGGGGCCGGTCAGGAATCCGACCGGCCCCATTCCTCGGTCGCTTGTTACCCGCTCGTTACGGCGGCCTGCTGCGCCCGGCCGTACGATGGCGCCGATGGTGGCGCCGCTGCCGGCTCCCGGCAGCCAGGGGATCACGTTTCGTCGGCGTGCGAACCGGCACGCCTGGCTGCTCTGGATCCTGGTGTCGGTCATCGGCGCCGTCGTTGGTGCCGCCATCAGCTGGCAGATCAGGTGGGCGTTCTTTAGGAGCCCGGCGACCACCCAGCTGTTGGTGGCGTATATCGCGACCACGGCCAGCGCCCTGGTAGTTTCGGGTGGCCAGTGGTTCGTGCTCGGTCGCTACCGGCTCGATGTGTACTGGTGGGTGCCGGCGACGGTGGCTGGCAACCTGGTGGCGGCCGCAATCATCGTCCCCAGCGTGACAAATCTGGCTTTCGCCAGGGGCGTTACTCCGATTAACGCAGAGACGGCCGTCTTCTACGGTGTCATTGCGGTGGCGACCTCGGCCATCGTTGTCGGGACCGCGCAAGCGCTCGTGTTGCGACGCTCTGCAGGCAACATTGCCTGGGCATGGATTCCGGCCACGACGGTCGGAGGCGCGCTGACGGGCGCGATCACGACCGCGCTCGCGAATGAGCTCATGTCGATCGCCTGGCTGTTAGATCACCCCGTAGCCCTCGTTGCTCTAGTGTCAGCTATCGGGAGCCTCCTCGTTTCTGCATGTCAGGCACCGGTCATCAGCCGAATGCTTCGCTAAGGTCGGCCATGATTTGCGACAGATAGCTGTCGCAAACCGGTGCCTATAGTTACTGACGGACGTGAAGACGACGAAGGCGCCGCGGACGATCTTCGCCTGCCAGGAATGCGGCAACCAGTCGTCGAAGTGGCTGGGCCGCTGTCCCGAGTGCGGCAACTGGAACACCTATATCGAGGAGCAGATGCGCCCGGAACCTGCGGGTCGGGCGGCCGCCGGCCGGCGCGTCGCGGTCTCGAGCGCGCAGCCGATCCCGCTCACGGAGGTCCAGTTCGCGCAAGCCAACCGATTGCGGATCGGCATGCGAGAGATCAACCAGGTGCTCGGCGGCGGCATCGTGCCCGGCTCACTGGTGCTGATCGGCGGCGATCCTGGCATCGGCAAGTCGACCTTGCTGCTGCAGCTGGCCAGCCAGGTCGCCAGTACGTTTGGTCAGGTCCTCTATGTCTCGGGTGAGGAGTCGGTCCAGCAGCTAAAATTGCGAGCCCAGCGGCTCGGCATTACGGGTGATCACCTGATGGTGCTGGCCGAGAACGACCTCGACAGCATCGTCGAGCACCTCGAGACATCGCGGCCCATGATGGCCGTCATCGATTCCATCCAGACCGTCTTCCTCAGCACGGTCGCGTCCGCGCCGGGCAGTGTCAGCCAGGTGCGCGAGTGCGCCGGCCGTCTGATGCTGCTGGCCAAGAGCAGCCACGTCCCCATCTTCCTGGTTGGCCACGTCAATAAGGAGGGCGCCATCGCCGGCCCGCGTGTGCTCGAGCACATCGTCGATACGGTGCTCTACCTGGAAGGCGAGCGCCATCACAGCTTCCGCATCTTGCGCAGCCAGAAGAACCGCTTCGGCTCCACGGATGAGATCGGGGTCTTCGAAATGCGCGATAGCGGCATGCACGAGGTCAGCGACCCCAGTCGCGCCTTCCTCCAGGACCGTTCGCTGAACGAAGTCGGCAACATCGTTCATGTCGCCCTCGAAGGCAGCCGGCCGCTGCTGGTCGAGCTGCAGAGCCTGACGGCGCCCAGCCGCTTCGGGCCGCCACGCCGATCGGTGAACGGCATCGACCTCAACCGGCTGCACATGCTGGTTGCTGTCCTGGAGCGGCGGGCGCACCTGAACCTCGGAGAGGACGAGATCTTCGTCAACGCGGCCGGCGGCGTGCGCCTCACGGAGCCCGCGGCCGACCTTGCCATTGCCATGGCCATTGCCTCGAACAAGCGGAACCGGGCAGCGGGCGGCGACCTGGTCGCGATCGGCGAGCTCGGCCTGAGTGGCGAGCTCCGGCGCGTCAACCAGCTGGAGCGCCGGCTGGTGGAGGCTCACCGCCTCGGCTTCAAGCGGGCCGTGATTCCAAAGAGCAGCGAGCTGCGTGAGCCGATGCTGGCCGGGATGGATTTGCGCCGCGCCGACACGATCTCCGAGGCGATCGGCCTCTGTTTCGCTGACCGGGGCGGCGCCGTCGCGGGGCCGGCTTAGTCGATCATGCAGCCGGTCACACGCCTGGAGGGAATTTCTGGCAGCCAGCTTTGCGGCCGGAGGCAGGCGGCCCGCCTCGTCTGGCTCTGCGCGAGTCCGGCGCGATGCGAGGGCTGAATGAAGCATCGCCGGTTGATCGCGTTGATCAGATCACGCGACGACGACCACCTGGGCACGGACTCGATGACTTCCTTGAGGCAATAGCCTGTGGACTCGGTTGGCGTCCAGATACTGACCACCGGTAAACCGTCCGGCGTCGTTGCCGATACCCTGACGGCTGCAATCGATTCAGCGGCCCCAGCTGTCGCGGGCATATTGCCGGCGGCCAGCATGGCGGTGAGCGCCAGTGCCACAACCCAGCACCCGAGCTCGATCCGGTGTGGCGACAGGGTTGGACTCAGCGACCAGAATGGGCCTGATCGGCGAACTTTCATGCTTTAATTAGGGCACGATGGCGGTCCTGCTTGCGCGGCTGCGCCTCCTCGCGTCGCCCATCCTGAGCCAAGGAGGTGATGGCGATGCGCGTGGAACGTGTCTTCCGGCTGCTGGGCCTGTTACTTGGCCTCATAGCGGGCGTCGAGTACGCCTCATTCATAATCCAGCAAGCCCGGATCGACGGCTACACCCTGAAGGCGATCGTGCTGATGCTGACCGCCCTGGCGGGGGCGCTCTTCGGCTTCTTCGGGCTCCCGTATGTCACGACCAAG
Organism: Candidatus Dormiibacterota bacterium; assembly: GCA_035716185.1. GTDB lineage: Bacteria > Chloroflexota > Dormibacteria > CF-121 > CF-121 > CF-13. Next base: position 1,032 of record DASTJZ010000013.1, on the reverse strand, counting down.
CCGTTCTTTTGGCTCGAAAATAAGCTAAACATCACGCCGCTGCCAGACCTGGTAGCGGCCACCGTCGGGCTGATCGTCGCGCTGCTGCTGGCGGCGCTGGTGGGTGTATTCCTGGCCAGCCTGCCGCTCCACCTCGGCTTCGTCATCTCGGCGATCCTGGCGGTGGTCTTCGCCTATTGGGGGGTGACACTCGGCCTGAGCCGGCGACACGAAATGATGGCCCTGGTGTTGGGGCCGGCCCGCGCGGCCGGTCTCATCGAAGGCAAGGTGCAGGACGCCGGGGTGCTGCTCGATACCAGCGTGATCATCGATGGCCGGATCATGGACATCGCCCAGACCGGGTTTCTCCGGGACCGAATCCTGGTGCCGCATTTCGTGCTGGCCGAGCTGCAGTACATCGCCGACTCCAGCGACGCGCTTCGTCGGAATCGAGGCCGGCGTGGCCTCGAGGTGCTCAACCAGCTGCAGAAGGAGCCGCTGGTCACGATCGACTTCATCGACGAGGACGTACCCGAGCTCAGCGAAGTGGACATGAAGCTGATCAAGCTGGCGAAGCGAAAGAACGCCGCAGTCATGACGAATGACTACAACCTGAACCGAGTGGCGCAGCTGGAAGGGGTGCGCATCCTGAACCTGAACAATCTGGCCAATGCATTGAAGCCGGTTGTCATCCCCGGCGAGGAAATGAACGTCCAGGTGATCAAGGAAGGCAAGGAACAGAACCAGGGGGTTGCCTACCTCGATGACGGCACGATGATCGTGGTCGAGAATGGCCGGCGCTATATCAACCAGACGATCGGTGTCATCGTGACCTCCGTGTTGCAGACCGCAGCCGGCCGGATGATCTTTGCCACCCCGGCGAGCGAGTCGACAATTGGCCGACCAAAACCGCTGCGGAGAATTCAAGGCGGCGGAACCGGTCGCTGACACGATCGCCGTCGGCGGTTTCGACGGTCCCGCGTTCATGACCGAGCTCCGCGAGGTCCTGGCGCGCCATCCACGAGCTGATCGGTTCGTCTATCTCGGGAAGGC
>DASTJZ010000012.1:0-11198 GCA_035716185.1 Candidatus Dormiibacterota bacterium | reverse complement strand
CGCTCGCAGAAGAGCCCATCCCGCTCCGGCTTGAGGGTGCGGTAGTTGATCGTCTCCGGCTTGGTCACCTCGCCGTGCGACCACGAAAGGATGGTCTCCGGCGATGCCAGGGAGAGCTTCAGTGCGTCGAAATTTTCCAGTTTCAGTGTCATTGACTACCTCAAAGAATCCAGCGGATTTTGCGCAGCGCGCGGCGCACCGGCCGCCCATTGGTCAGACTCGTCGATCTCATCGCGCTCGAGGTTGATGCCCAGGTCGAGCGGCATCTCGCTCATGTCGTCTTCGGACAGGATGACCTGCTTCTCGCCGTCGGACTGGATCTCGACGCCCAGCGCCAGACCCTCGAGTTCCTTCACCAGCACCCGGAATGATTCCGGAATGCCGGCCTCCAGCGTGTTCTCGCCCTTGACGATCGCCTCGTAGGCCTTCACTCGGCCCACGATGTCATCGGACTTGACCGTCAGGATCTCCTGCAGGATGTGAGAGGCACCGTAGGCTTCCAGCGCCCAGACCTCCATCTCGCCAAACCGCTGGCCGCCGAACTGCGCCTTGCCGCCCAGCGGCTGCTGGGTGACGAGCGAGTAGGGGCCGGTCGAGCGCGCGTGGATCTTGTCTTCGACCAGGTGGGCCAGCTTCAACATATAGATGTAGCCGACCGTGACCTCATGGTCGAACTGGTCACCGGTCCGACCATCGCGCAGCATGATCTTGCCCGACTCGGGCAGACCAGACCGGACGAGCTCTTCCTCGATCTTGTCTTCCGACGCCCCGTCGAAGACCGGCGTCGCAACCTTCAGGCCGAGCGCGTGCGCGGCCCAGCCCAGGTGCGTCTCGAGCACCTGGCCGAGGTTCATGCGGCTCGGCACCCCGAGCGGGTTCAGGACCAGCTCGACCGGCGTGCCATCGGGCATATAGGGCATGTCCTCGGTCGGCAGAATCCGGGCGATGACGCCCTTGTTCCCGTGCCGGCCGGCCATCTTGTCGCCCTGGGCGATCTTCCGCTTCTGGGCAACGTAGACGCGGACCAGCTGGTTGACGCCGGGCGCCAGCTCATCCTTGGTCTCGCGGCTGAAGATCTTGACGTCGACGACGATGCCGCGCTCGCCGTGCGGGACGCGCAGCGAGGAATCGCGCACCTCGCGTGCCTTCTCACCGAAGATGGCGCGCAGCAGGCGCTCCTCGGCGCTGAGCTCGGACTCGCCCTTCGGCGTGATCTTCCCCACCAGGATGTCGCCCGGGTGGACCTCCGCGCCGATGTAGACGATGCCGCGCTCGTCCAGGTTCTTCAAGGTCTCATCGCTGACATTGGGAATGTCGCGCGTGATCTCTTCTGGACCCAGCTTGGTATCGCGGGCCTCGATCTCGTACTCCTCGATGTGGATCGAGGTGTACTTGTCCTCCCGGACGACCGACTCCGAGATCAGGATCGCATCTTCGTAGTTGTAGCCCTCCCAGGGCATGAACGCCACCAGCACGTTGCGCCCGAGGGCCAGCTCGCCATTCGAGGTGGCGGGCCCGTCGGCCAGCGCCTGGCCGGCTTCGACGCGGTCGCCCGCCTTGACGATGACGCGCTGCGACAGGCAGGTGCCCTGGTTGGAGCGCTCGAACTTGTGGATCGGATACCACTGCTCGGGGGTGCCGTCATCGGGCTTGAGCAGGATGCCCAGCTCGCGCTTGAAGCTGTCGAGCTTGGCCGCGGGCGAATCTACCGGCGGCGGAGCGCCCGCCGACGTGATGGTGCCGGCCACCCTGGCGACGATCAGCTCACCCGAGTCCTTGGCGGCGGCCGCCTCCATGCCGGTGCCCACGATGGGGGCCTCGGTCACGACCAGCGGCACGGCCTGACGCTGCATGTTCGAGCCCATCAGGGCTCGGTTGGCGTCGTCGTGCTCGAGGAACGGGATCAGGGCGGTGGCCACGCTGACGGTCTGCTTCGGCGAGACATCCATGTACTCGATGCGGTTGACGTCCACCACCAGGAACAAGTTCTTGGTGCGGGCGCTGGTCCGCTCTTCGAGGAAGTGGCCCTGCTCGTCGATGGGCGCGTTGGCCTGCGCCACGATGTAGCGGTCCTCTTCGTCGGCCGAGAGGAAGTGGATCTCGTCCGAGACCCAGGGCTTGATCGGGATGTCGCCCGCCTTGGCCTTGACGAGCGTGTCAACCATGGCCGCATCCAGCACGTCGCCCTTCTTGGCCAGCTTGTTGCGCTTGTTGCCGGCCTCGAACACGTCGTCGCGGAGCGTCCGGCCGACCAGCTTGTCGCGGTGGGCCTTATCGGCGGGCATGATGGCGTACACCCGGCGGAACGGCGTCTCGATGAAGCCGTAGGAGTTGACCCGGGCGAACGTCGCCAGCGAGCCCATCAGGCCGATGTTCGGACCTTCGGGGGTTTCGATCGGGCAGATGCGGCCGTAGTGCGAGTGGTGCACGTCGCGGACGTCGAATCCGGCGCGCTCGCGGCTGAGACCACCGGGGCCCAGCGCCGACAGGCGGCGCTTGTGGGTCAGCTCGGCCAATGGGTTGGTCTGGTCCATGAACTGCGACAGCTGGCTGGAGCCGAAGAACTCCTTGATGGCCGCGACCACCGGGCGGGCATTGATCAGCGAGGCCGCGGTCACGGTGGCCGCGTCGCAGATCGTCATGCGCTCCTTGATGATGCGCTCCATCCGGATCAGGCCCATGCGGAACTGGTTCTGGAGCAGCTCGCCGACGGCACGCACCCGGCGGTTGCCGAGGTGGTCGATGTCGTCGGGCTCACCGGCACCGTTGTTCAGCTCGATCAGCTTCCGGATGATCGCGATGAAGTCGTCGTTCGACAGGGTGCGGATGTTCATATCCGTGCCGAGACCGAGCCGGCGGTTCAGCTTGAAGCGGCCGACCTTGGACAGGTCGAAGCGGCGCGGGTTGAAGAACAGCGCCGTCATCAGCGCCCGCGCGTTGTCGACGGTAGGCGGGTCACCGGGGCGGATCTTCTTGTACATCTCGACCAGGGCGTCGTTGACGTCGGTCGAGGAGTCCTTCTCCAGCGTCGACTGGATGAACTTGTGCTCGGGATTGCTGTCGACGTCGGCGAACAGCGCCTTGATCTCGTTGTTGCTGCCGTAGCCGAGGGCCCGGACCAGGGTCGTGACCGGGATCTTCCGCTTGCGGTCGATCTTCACGGTCAGGACGTCCTTGCCGGAGGTCTCGATCTCGAGCCAGGCGCCCCGGTTGGGGATCAGCTTGGCGGCGTAGAGCATCCGTCCGGAGGCGCGATCCTCACTGGAGGTGAAGTAGATGCCAGGCGAGCGCACCAGCTGGGAGACGACCACCCGCTCGGTGCCGTTGACGATGAAGGTGCCTTCCTCGGTCATGATCGGGAAGTCGCCCATGAAGACTTCCGATTCCTTGATCTCGCCGGCGTTCTCGCCGGTGCGGATGGTCAGCCGGGTGTTGATGCGCAGCGGCGCGGCATAGGTCATGTCGCGGTTGCGGCACTCTTCCTTGTCGAACTTGGGCTGGCCGAACTCGTAGTCGAGGAATTTGAGCTCGTAGTTCTTGCCGGTGTAATCGGTGATCGGGTTGATCTCTTCGAACAACTCGCGCAGGCCCTCTCGCTTGAACCAGTTGAACGAACGCAGCTGGGTCTCGATCAGGTTCGCGACCGGCAGCATCTCGGGGATGCGGCCGTAGCTGACGCGAGAGCCGTTAGAGGAAGGCTGAATCATGGACTCTCCTTTCAGATGAAGCGGAAATGAATGGTGGGCAGGCAGACAGCTCTAGGGACGCGGAAATGCAACCCTGGGAGCACCGAACGGGAATCGTAACATTAGGGTACCCGCGCTGTCAAGCGCGCAAACACCTTCGTCGCGAAACCCCAGCTTCGCGATCGAGGCCCCGGGGCAGGTCCCCCAGGGCAGGGCAGACGGTCAGATCGCCGGTCGAAAGCTGCTCAGACTAATGCGGGCGTAAGTCTAGCACTCCGTCCGGGGCCAGGGGAAGAGGTTGGCGAAGCCTCTCGAGCCGGCTGGCGGCTGCTACGGGCTGAGGGGATCCTGGGGGCCGAAGGGGTTGTGGGTGAAGCCGGAAAAGCCGGGGATCGGGATGCCCATGACCCAGCTGACGAAGAGCAGGATGCCGGCCAGGATGAGCAGGAAGAAGACCATGAACTTGAGCATTGGGCGCCCTCCACCAGGTACAACGGGGAGAGCGGCCGAAACCTGAGGCCGCCGGCTCGTAGTACGCTCGGAAAATGCCGCCCAGATTGGCGAACTGGAAGGAGCATCCCGACGAGGATGACTACCCCGCGGCAGAGAACTATCTGAGCCTGATCATGACGCCGGCGGCGGCAGCGCGCACCGCACAACGGCTGAGGAAGGCCAGGCTCGGACGCTGGCTGGCGAAGGACTTGATCCGAGCCAGCGGGTTGCCGATCCTGCCCGCCGACAATTACCACGTGGCCAAGGACCTGCGGAAGGTCAAGGCCGGCAAGAAGCTCTCTCCGGTGCTTCTCGTCCGTGGTCGGATGAACGCCGAACGCCCACTGACCATCGCCGATGGCTACCACCGGATCTGCGCCAGCTGGCACCTGGATCAGGAAACCCCGATCCCCTGCCGGATGGTCGACCAGGAGACCGACCCTGCGCCGGCCAGGGCAGCGGTCAGATCCAGCCGAGCCGGCGGTAATACCAGAGCTGCCCGGCGGTGACGACGAGCATGACGCCCACGGCCAGCACCCAGAAGGTCCAGACCGGCACGATGTGACTGACCAGGAAGGCGAAGTTCATTCCGAAAAAGCCAGTGAGAAACGTGAGCGGGAGGAAGAGCGTGGCGAACACCGTCAAGCGCGTGATCCGCAGGTTGAGCCGGTTCGACACGGTCGACAGGTAGACGTCCATGGCCGTGCTGAGGAGATCCCGCAGGGAGTCGACGATCTCGTACTGTCGGACCAGGTGGTCGTAGACGTCGCGGTAATAGATCGACATCTCGCCCGGGAAGTCCGGGGCAGCTGCGGCCTCGGGAGAGCTGATCGCCGAGGTGGTCAGGCGCTGGAAGACATCGCGCTGGGCGCCGAGCACCTTCCGCAGGTCCACGACCGCGCGCTTGAGATCGGATAGCTCGCTGAGGGTTGCGGTGTCCGGACGCTGGATGATCCGGTCCTCGACCTCGTCGGTGGCATCGTCGAGCTGGTCGAGCACCGGAAACATGGCGTCGACCAGCTGATCAACCACCATGTAGAAGAGATAGGCCGTCTTGCCGTGCGTGAGTTCGGGACTGGCTTTGATCCGCTCGTGCAGCCGCATGAGCGGGTCGGATTTCCCGGCATGCACCGTGACGACGTATTGCGGCGAGAGGAAGAGGTGATGCTCCTGCAGCGCCACATTGTGTCCATCCACCAGCTCGGCGCTGAAGAGCACGGCAAAGTAGTAGCCCGGATATTCCTCGAGCTTCGGCCGCTGGTTCTGGTGCCGGATGTCGTCGATCGTGAGCGGATGGAACTTGAAGGTGTGCTCGAGCAGGTCGAAGTCGTCGTCGTCCGGGTCAACGATCCCGAGCCAGAAGCCCTGCTTGCCATGAGCCAGCCACTGCGCGATCGTTGCCGAGGTCGGCTCGACGTCCGAACCCTGTGACGAGATGAGGTAGCGGATACGTAATCCCTCCCCATCCCTCCCCCCAAGGGGGAGGGAGCGGGCAAGGTTGGGAACTAAATCCTTACTTGATCTCGGCGCCGGCGCCGGCGTCCTTGAGCTTCTTCAGGACGCCCTCCGCCTCTTCGCGGTTGACGCCCTGCTTGACCGGTTTGGGCGCCTGGTCGACCAGGTCTTTGGCCTCCTTCAGGCCAAGGCCCGTGATCTCGCGGACCACCTTGATGACGCCGATCTTGGCATCGCCCGGCGAGGTGAGAACGACCTGGAACTCGGTCTGCTCGGCTTCGGCAGCCGGGGCAGCCCCGCCACCCCCACCCGCCGGGGCCTGCGCGACGGCCACCGGGGCTGCGGCGGTCACGCCAAATTCATTCTCGATGGCCTTGATGGCGTTCATCACGTCCACCACGGTCCATTCCTTCAACGAGGAGACGAAATCGTCAACACTGACTTTTGCCATTGATTCCTCCTAGCTGGCGGCCGCAGCCGCCGGTGTTTGTGATTCTTTCTGCGAGCGGACGGCGTCGAGCGTACGGGCGAGCTTCGAGATCGGAGCCTGGAGCACACTGGCGAGGTTGCCCAGCGGCGCCTGCATCGCGCCCAGCAACCGGCTGAGCAGGATCTCGCGCGACGGCAGGTCAGCGAGCTCGACAACGCTGTCGGCCTTGATGACCTGGCCTTCGAGGAGTCCGCCCTTGATGACCATCTTCCGGTTGGCCCGGATGTAGTCATTGAGGATTCGGGCCGGCGCCGAGACGTCGTCTGCCGCGAAGAGCATCGCGATCGGGCCGACCAGCTCAGCGCTGAGCGGCTCATAGCCGGCCGCCCTGGCCGCCCGGCGGGCCAGGGTGTTCTTCACGACCACCATCTCGATGCCGCCATCACGGAGCTTGCTGCGCAGTTCACGCATCTGGCCGACGGTCATGCCCCGATAGTCGGCGAGCACCGCGGTCGACGTTGCCTTCAGCCGGGCGGTGAGATCGGCCACTGCCTCGGCCTTCTGGGCTTTCTTGTCGACCTTCTCGTCTTTCTTGAGCGTTGTTGCCAATAAAAAACCTCCTTCGCATCCAGGCGAGGAGGTCCAAACCGGGCCCTGGCTCGCCTGCGCTGGACATTGAGCCGGCAAACCCGGCACCAGCGGTCTTCGGCTATTCAGTTATCGCGGTCGGTGAGTATATCAGGCGCCGTTCGTCGTAGCTTTCAGCGCGCCCTTGACCAGCTCGCGCACCCCAGGTGCGGTGGCCGCTTCGGGCGAGGTCAGTTTGACGTGCCGGATGTTGTTTCCGCTGCCTTCGAGCAGTCCCTCCGGATCGGGCAAGTCGGCGCCGTTCGCGAGGCCAAGATTGACCCGCTCGCGCTGCGGCGAGATGACGGCAAACACGTCCTTGGTCGCGGCCCCGGCGCCGTACTGGATGACCTTCCAGCCCGGAAACACCTTCTCCGTCGCTCCGGGCAGCACGGACAGGATGGTCTCCCGCGCCTTCACGGCGATCTCGCGAACCTGCGGTGAATAGCCCTTCAGGAAGGTGTCGACGGCGGGATCACCGGTCTTGACGTTCGGCACTGGGCTTGGCTTAGCTCATGCGGCCGGCAGCGACCGGGTCAACGGGCACACTCGGCCCCATCGTCGGCGAGAGGTACACCGACTTCAGATACTGGCCTTTCGCCGAGGCCGGCTTGGCCCGCACGACCGCATCCATCAGGGCGACGAGGTTGTCGCGCAGTTGCGCCTCGCTATAGGACGCCTTGCCGATGTTCGAGTGGATGATCCCGGTCTTGTCGACGCGGTACTCGATGCGCCCGCCCTGGATATCGTTCACCGCCTTGGTGATGTCGTTGGTGACAGTGCCGGCGCGCGGGTTGGGCATCAGGCCGCGAGGCCCGAGGATCTTTCCGAGCCGACCGACGATGCCCATCATGTCGGGGGTCGCGAGCGCCACGTCGAAATCGAGCCAGCCTTCCTGGATTCGCTTGGCCAGGTCCTCGCCGCCAACGTAATCGGCGCCGGCCGCCTGCGCCTCGCGCGCCTTCTCGCCGGTGGCGAATACCAGGACGCGCCGCTTTTTGCCGGTCCCGTGCGGGAGCACGACGGAACCGCGCACCATCTGGTCGGCGTGGCGGGGGTCGACGCCCAACCGAAGGTGCGCCTCGATGGCGCCGTCGAACTTCGACGTCGAGCTTTTCAGCACCAGTCGGACGGCCTCATCAGGCGCATACTGCTGGGCGCGATCGATCGCCTCGGCGGCAGCCTTGTATTTCTTTCCGCGCTGCTGCGGCACCTAGCTCGCCACCTCGATACCCAGCGAGCGGGCGGTGCCCTCGACCATCTTCATCGCCGCCTCGACGTCGTAGGCGTTGAGGTCTTTCAGCTTCAGCTGGGCGATGTCGCGCACCTGCTGGCGCGTGACTTTCCCGACTTTCTCCTTGTTCGGCTTAGCGGATCCCTTCTCCACCCCGGCCGCCTTCTTCAGCAGGGCCGCGGCCGGCGGGGTCTTCGTGACGAAGGTGAAGGTGCGGTCCTCGAAGATCGTGATCTCCACCGGGATCACCTGGCCGGCCATGGAGGCGGTCCGGTCGTTGTAGGTCTTGACGAACTCCATGATGTTGACGCCATGGGGACCGAGCGCGGTCCCGACCGGCGGCGCCGGCGTCGCCTTACCCGCGTCGAGCTGGATCTTGACGTTCGCCTTGACTTTCTTCTTGGCCATTACTTCAACCGCTCCACCTGGAGAAGATCGAGCTCGACCGGTGTCTCGCGGCCAAACATATTGACCAGCACCTTGAGCTTGCCCTTGTCGGCATTGATCTCATCAACCTTGCCGTGGAAGTCAGAGAACGGACCGTCGATGACGCGCACGTTCTCACCCACCTGGTACTCGACGCGTACCTTGGGCGCCTCGGCCTTGATCTGCTTCTGGATCGACTTGATCTCTTTTTCCTGCAGCGGTACCGGCTTGTTGCCCGAGCCGACGAAGCTCGTCACGCCAGGCGTGTTCCGCACGACATACCACGATTCATCGGACATGATCATGTTGACCAGGATGTAACCCGGGAAGGTGCGCTTCGCCACGTGGCGGCGCTGCCCGTCCTTGATCTCGATGACATCCTCGGTGGGCACCAGGACGTCGAAGATCCGATCGTGCATGTCCATCGAATCGACCCGCTTCATCAGGTTGTTGCGGACCTTCTCCTCGTGCCCCGAATAGGCGTGCACGACGTACCAGCGCGGTTCGCCTTCGGCGGCAACCGGCTTGGCGGCGTCGGCAGGCACGACGGCAGCCGGGGGCGCCGACGGTGCTTCCGGTGGGGCCGGGTGGCCTTCGCCCACGGTCACGCGCTCGCCGGACCAGACCCGGCCGGCTTCGGCCGTTTCCTTGGTGCTCGGGCGCCGGCGGCGCGCCTTTTCCTCAGTCGGGGCTTCCGGCGACGTGCCGTTCTGCGGGGATTGGTTCATTTGTGCGTCAGCCAATTTTTGGGAACTCCACTTTGACAAGAGTCTGGGTCAGGACGTAGTCGATCAGGCCCAGCAGCAGGGAAACGACGATAACGGTGACGATCACGACGAAGGTCATCGTGCGCAGCTCGGCCCAGCTCGGCCAGATGACCTTGCGGAGCTCGCCGAAGATGTCCTCGAAGTTTCGGATGAGCCCGCGGCGCTGAGTGGGCTGCTGGATACGCTGCATTCTGTTCGACCTTGGTTCGGTTGGAAGCGTCCTGGCCATCGTAGTTATACCTGAGTCTGGCAGGGGTGGAGCGACTCGAACGCCCGACCCGCGGTTTTGGAGACCGCTGCTCTACCAGCTGAGCTACACCCCTGTGCCGATCGGCGCCAACAGTATAAGAAGGATGCGGCCACGCTACTTGGTCTCCCGGTGGGCCGTGTGCTTGCGGCAGCTCGGGCAGAACTTCTTGATCTCGAGCCGGTCGGGATCGTTCTTCTTGTTCTTGACCGTCGTGTAATTGCGCTCCTTACACGTCTGGCACTGCAGGGTGATGATCGAGGCTAGGGCAGGCATCTAAATCTCCGTGGGGTAACTATGTCCAGGGGTAAAACTCTCCAAACACAAAAAAGACCTAGCTTCCGCTAGGCGAGAAACAACGATACCAGATCTTGGGTCAATCGTCAATGCAGTCTTCGCCTAAAGTTCGACGCCGCCTCCCCGGCCCTCCCCACAAGGGGAGGGCGTCGATCGGGCTACGCCGACCCGGCGCACATATATAAGTGGTATCGGCTAGTACTGGACGACGACGGTGGTACCGATCGGGGTCCAGTTCCACAGGAAGGACATTGGACTGTAGGGGACGTTCACGCAACCGTGGGTGCCATTGTAGATATTGGAGCCGGGGCCGTACCAGGAGCGCCAGGGGGCGTCGTGGATGAAGTAGCCACCGCCGATGAACTCCATTGCGAAGTTGGTCCACGACGGCGGGTACCAGTACGGGCTGCCGTAGGGCCACGGCGAGATCATCTTGTAGGGCGCGTAGCGGGCGAAGACGTGGTAGACCCCCGGTGGCGTCGGCAGCGCCGGCCGGCCGGTGGCGACGTACGTCGTCAGCACCGCCGTCCCATCCTGGAACGCGGTCAGGACCTGGCGGGATAGCGAGATCACGATCAGCTTGCCGGAGCCCGCGTTGTAGCTCAGCGGCTGCATCTGCTTGTAATAGATGGCGCTGGCGAGCAACTGCTTCTGCTGATAGAGCTGGCCCGACAGCGCGTCGAAGCTCCCCTGGTCTCCGGCGCTGTTCAGCTGAGCCGCCAGGGAATTGATCGTCCCGGGAATGTTGCCGACCGAGGCGCCGATGGATTGCGCCGACGCCAGCGTCGAGCGCGTGGCCGATAGCTGGTTGAAGGCATTCGTGCGGCTGTCGAGGAGCGCCTGGATCCGGGCATCGGTCTGCTGCACTTGAGACAGGATCGGGCCAAGGGCGTCAGCCCCGTGCGCCGCTCTGATGCTGTCCATCGCAGAGGCGATCTGTGCCCGGAACCCATCGAGGCTGAGCTGTGGATACTGGCTGGCGCTGGCGAGGAGCGCCTGGCCATTCTGCTGCGCGGCGTCGATCTGCGCGCGCATATCGCGATACGCCGCCATCCGCCCGTCCAGGATCGTGTACTGCTCGCTGAGCACGGATGCGAGCGCCGTCAAGCCGTTGGGCGTCGCCGACACCGCGGCGTAATCCACGAAACGGGAGGTCTCGACATCGAGCCCGTCGGCGGAGATGCCGGCATTCTGTGCCTCGGCGATGGCGGCGTTCCAGCGATGCAGCTGGCGCTGCAGCGCATCCTGGCCGTCGCGAATCTGCTGCTGGTAGAGCGCGTCGAGCTCATGGCTCAACTGGGTGAGTTCGTTCAGTTTTTGGTGCTCGGCAACTGGCGTCTGCCACCAGGCGGACGGTTTGATCGCCTTGATCTGGCTGTACTGCCACATCAGGCTGTCGGCGTTGTCCGACTGTAGGCCGCCCTGGACCGCGGCGCTCAGGGACTGGCTAAAACTGCCCTCGGACTGGCTGACCGCGCCGGCCAGGATGTTTTCGCTGGCCATGGCCGAGAGCGGGACGGCTGCCAGCAGACCACCG
>DASTJZ010000011.1:0-16818 GCA_035716185.1 Candidatus Dormiibacterota bacterium | reverse complement strand
GGGAGGAGGCCGTCAACACCACCTGGCGGAAAAAAGAAATCGGCGCCCCATCCCCGGATGGAGCGCCGACTTATTGAAGGTTGAGCCTAGCGGCCCTGTCCCGGCTGGGTTGGCCAGGTGGTCGGCTTCGTCGGCTGGGGCTGTCCGCCCTGCTTGCCAGGCCATTGCTGGCCAGGATTGCCACCCTGCTTCCCAGGCCACTGCTGGGGTTGCGGTTGCCCGCCCTGATCGCCTTGCCGCTTCTCGCGCTTGCTCATTAATTCCTCCTGACGAATGAGATCTGATCTCGAGGGCCCCTTTCCGAGCCGCCGAGTGCATCGACTATATGGCCGGCTCGCCGGGTGGAGGGCGGCGATCCCCTGTCGCCTTCGCCACGACTCCGTGAAGGATGCCGCCATATAGCTTGACAGCTATATAGCTGATAGGATATATTAACCGGCGTGATCAGCACGTTCGAGGTCATGGCGGAACCAAACCGGCGACGCATCCTGGAGCTTATTGGCGAGGGCGAGCGGCCGGTCAGCGACCTGGTCGGGCCGCTGAAGATCAGCCAGCCGGCAGTATCCAAGCACCTGCGGATCCTGCGCCAGGCGGGACTCGTCGAGGTGCGATCGCAGGCGCAGCGACGTCTCTATCGGGTTCGCAGCGAGCCACTCCGCGAGATGTACGAGTGGCTGCATCAATACCGCCGACTCTGGGAGTCTCGACTCGACAAGCTCGAAAACCATCTCGACACGATGGCTTGAATGCCCTCCTCCGCCGGCGGGGGAGGGGTCAGGGCGGAGGACGTTTCTTGAAGCGGCGGTGCACGTCGCCCAGCGTCTCACCTCGATGCCGGCTCGTCGGCCGCGGGCGAGTCGGGGGCAGCCGGCTACCCCACCAGAGCAGCAGCCCGATCCCGCCGCCGAGCACCAATAGAAGGATGATCGCCTCGGTCACCTGGCCTGAGGATAGACTCAGACCGGTCAGAACTAGGCAGCCCTTCGCTGCGGGGCGCTGATGTCATCGACGATCCAGTCCTGCGAGGCGCGCAGCATGGTCTACTCTTCGGTACTCAGCACACGGACATAACGCGGACCGCCGGATCGAGCTTGCCGGTCAGGCCGCCATCGGGTTGGCGGCGCTGACGTCGTCGACAATCCAGCCTTCCGCCGCGGCCTGCGGCGTTGACATGGGCGATGCCACTGCCTGGGTCGCGTCCATCCCACAGAAGCGGCAGCGAGTCGCGCCCTTGTCGAGCGGCGCGCCGCAAAAGGGGCATGCCGACGGAGCAGCAGCCGGCGAAGCCGGCATTGCGGGTTCGGGCAATGCAGGCACGGCAATCTGCGCTTGTGGAGCGCGAAGCAATGTCCAATCTTCGGCCTTCGCTCCGGGCACCGCCACACTTCCAGCAATCCGGACGACCCTTTGGTTGCGGTCGTCTCCGGCTTGTTCGAGGCTGACCATGACCACGCGATCTGGCACATCGCGCCGTGGCATCGGCGGAGACGCGCTCAACCGCTGATAGAGTCGGTCCGACAGCAGATGGCGAACGATTTCAATCTGTTGCGAGAGCAGGGCGGCTCGGACCTGGGCAACGACGCCAAATGGGCTGTCGGGCCCAGGCTGGAGCGTCTTGACGCTAGTTCTGAGATCGTTCCACACGGGAGAGTTCGGGTTGAGCAGCTTCAAGGTCTTGGCGACTGACCCAGGACCAAGCAAGGACGCCACGGCCTGGGCAACCTGCTGGCTATTGAATACCGTGACGTCGGCCGGGTTCGTCGATGCCGTCAGCTTTTTGCGGGACTGACCTGCCAGGATCCTCCGGCTCAACACAAACCCGGCGGCAAAGACGAACACCACAAAGGCAACAAAGACCAGGGCGTCCACACCGCGATTAACGAGGGAAGCGCTTCCACCCTGCCCTCCCCGCAAGCGGGAGGGCAGGGATACGTTGTTAGGCGCTCGCCTGCTGGCCGGTCTGTCCGCTTGGCGGAGTCGTCGTCGTGTTACCTGGCTCGTGCGGATGCTGATGCCAGTAGCCGCCCCCGTATCCCCAGGGACCACGGCCCCACGGGCGCCAGAACACGAAACGGAAGAACAGGAACCCGATCAACAGGATCCAGAACAGGCCGAAGAAGGGGAAGAAGCCGAATCCACCGTGGCCGTAGTAGTAGATTCTGCCGTCGCCGCCCGTCGCCGCCACCGCATGGCTGGCCGCGCCCGCGGCATAGGCAATGAAGCCCACCACCGTCGCAATGGCCGCCGTCGCGAGGCCCCAGGCCCATACGAATCGCCGATTCATTTGTCGAACACCTCCTCAGAACTCTGACTGTCTTCATCATGCCCAGCAGTTTTGAAGGAGGTGTGAAGGCAAAATGCAGCGCGAAGGCGTATTCTTGCCTGAGTCAACTAATTCTTGGACGGAGGCAAGCAATGGAGTTGGTCACGAAAACGGCATCGCCTGCTGCCCTCGACGGCGAGCGTGTCGACGCGCTGCGCGCCTTCACCCGCTTCTACACCAACATCATTGGTGTCTTGGAGGAGGGGCTGCTCAAGACGCCGTACTCGCTGACCGAAGCGCGCGTGATCTTCGAACTGGCCCAGCGCACCGAGACAGAGGTCGCCGATCTCCGTCGCAGCCTCGATGTCGATGCCGGCTACCTGAGCCGGATCCTGAGCCGGTTCGAATCCGACCGGCTGATCGCCAAGGACCGCTCGCCTGCGGATGGCCGCCGGAGTGTCATCACGCTCACGCGCACGGGCCGCAAGGTGTTTGAGCTGCTCAACCAGCGGTCGGCCGAGGAAAACCAACGGCTCATCAGCAGGCTGTCGGACGAGGATCAGCGCCGGTTGCTCGGTGCCATGGGAGTTATTCGCGAACTGCTCGAGGGTGCGCCGCGTTCCAGCGCCGTGGTGCTGCGGCCGTTTGCGCCGGGCGACTACGGCTGGGTGGTTCAGCGTCACGGCGTGCTGTATGCCGAGGAGTACGGATGGGACGAGACCTTCGAAGCCCTGGTGGCGCGGATCGTCGCGGACTACGTCGACCATCGCGATCCACGGCGCGAGAATGCCTGGATCGCCGAAGTCGATGGCGAGCCGGTGGGCTGCATCTTCTGCGTCAAGAAGACGGACCCGGTCGCGCAGTTGCGGCTGCTCCTGGTCGATCCACGCGCTCGTGGCGCCGGGATCGGCGCCCGCCTGGTCGACGAATGCATGCGCTTTGCCCGGCGGGCCGGATACGCCGAAATGATGCTCTGGACCAACGACGTGCTCACGAGTGCCCGGCGGATCTACGAGCGCGCCGGCTTCAAGCTGGTCGAAGAGGAGCGCCACCACAACTTCGGCCATGACCTCGTTGGCCAGAACTGGTCGGTTGTGCTCTAGCGAAGCGCGTCGAAGTCGAAAACCGAGCTTTCGCCGCCGACGTCGTAGACCTCCCGGCCCAGCAGACTGTTCGCGATGATGGCGCTCCGCCAGGCCACCAGGCTCAAATTGGGGTCAGCCACCCCACGCATGTGCCGGGCCGCGTCCTGGGCATAGACCCGCAGACCGGGCGGCCCATCCCACTCGATCGAGAAGTCGGAGCGAACGGGAAACCCGTCCCGATCCCATCGCATCCGGTCGCCGAGGGGTTGCATGGCCGCCGGCAATTCGTAGCTGAACCCGGTGCCGAGGACGACGACATCCGCGCGGACTCGCTGGGAGGTGCCCCAGCGACTTCGCAGACCCAGGTCGCAACCGGACGAGCCGCGACGGATGTCGACGACCTCGTGGCCGGGGAATAACCGGACCAGCCGCGATGATCCCCTCCCCCCAGACGTGCGGCGTTCGAGGAACTCGAGGTCGTACAGCCGGTCGTAAATCCGCTGCAGCAGTGGCTGCGAGACGCCATCGCTCGCGAGCCTTTGCTCGGCGAGCAGGATGCCGCGCTGCTCGGCAGACAGCCCAAAGAAATAATCAGCGTAGGCGGGGGTGAAGAGCTCGTTGGTGAAGGGCGACTCGTCGAGCGGCAGGAAGTTCGGGCGATGCGAGATCCAGAGCAGCTGCGCCGGCAAGCGTGCAGTGTCGAGCAATAAATGCCAGACGACCTCGGCGCCACTCTGTCCGCCGCCCACCACCGCGACCGCCTTTCCGGTCACGTCTTGCGGATAATCGAGGTAGTCGATGGAGTGGAACACCTCGGTGCCGAGGTACGGTCGAGCCCAGTCTGGAATGTTCGGCACCAGGCCGGTGCCGAGCACAATGTTGGTGGTGTCGAGCGTGCGGCCATCGACGCGGACGGAAAATCGCTCGCCGCTGAGCGAGACCTCCCTGACCTCGGCACCAAACTCGACATTCGGCAAGCGGCCGGCCACCCATTGCAGGTACTGGTTGAATTCCATCCGGCTGACCCGAGGCGCAGAGAGATTGATAAACCGGTATATCCGCTTCTGCGCGTGCAGGAAGGCGAGGAATGTATAGGCGCTCGTGGGATCGACGAGCGTGACCAGGTCCTTCAGGTACGAGACCTGGAGGACGGCCTCGGGGAACAGGAAACCGGGATGCCACTGGAACTCACTGCTCCTCTCGAAGAATCGGGCGTTGTAGTCGGTCGGCGTGAGTAATGCGGCCAGGCTGAGGTTTGCCGGCCCGACGCCTACCCCGATCGCGTCCAGTGGCACCCCACCATTGTTATTCCGGCGCCGCCATCACGCGCGCCCCAGCTAGAGCCGGCTGCTCGATCGGCTTCTTGTGCTCCGCCGGGATGATTACCACTGGCACGTGGGCGTGCAAAACCAGCTGCTGGCTGACGCTTCCCAGGACGAGCTCCCGGAAACCGCCAAGTCCGCGATTGCCGGTCACGATCAGATCGACGTTCTCATCGTTGGCAATGCCGATCAATCGCTGCGCCGGCGTGCCTTCGTCAAAAATAGCCCGGTAGCGAACGCCGGAGGCTTTCAGCGGCGCCGTCCACTCGTTTTCGAAGAGTCGGCGCAGATCAGTCACCCACTCGTCGGGCACCGTCACCGGCGTCAAGCCGTAGGCCAGCACCCCGGGTGGAATCAGCTGGAAGATGTGTGCGGCGATAATCTCCGCGTTGAGCGCGGTTGCCAGTTCAATCGCCCAGGTCAGCGCTCGCGCCGATCCGGTTGAACCGTCGAGCCCGACGAGGATTCTCCTGGGAGACGGCGCCTTGGTCGTTGATGTGCTATCCATCTGTCCGTCTCGCCTCCAAGCAGTCATGGCTAAATACCTCCAGGGGTGCCTCGTCGCTAACGGCCGGCTGCCGGGCGCGCCCCGAGGGCTCCGCCGGTCGTTCACCCGTTACGGTGAATTCGCCCCCTCCCCACCAACCGAAAACTGATAACAACCCCGCGATCGACCGGAATATTTCCGTGAGCCACGATCAATCCAGCGCCGGCCAGGCCGCGGACATAAGATGAGAAAAGTGGCAAACGTTTCGCCGGAAGAATTCCCCGATCCCGTGGTCGATACGGCGCTCGCCGACAAGCCCGGTCAGGGCCGGGCCGTCCTGGCCGGCGGATGTTTCTGGTGCGTCGAAGCTGTCTACAAGAACCTCAACGGTGTGTCGGCGGTCAGGTCCGGATATGCGGGCGGCTCGGCCGACACCGCCGACTATGAAACCGTCTCGAGCGGAGGCACGAATCACGCTGAGTCCGTCGAGGTGGTGTACGACCCCAGCCGGCTGAGTTATGGACAGATCCTGAAGGTCTTTTTCTCCATCGCGCACGACCCAACCCAGCTGAATCGGCAGGGTCCCGACACCGGTCGCCAGTATCGCTCCGCGATCTTCTACGGCGACGATGAACAGAAGCGGGTCGCGCAAGCGTACATCGACCAGCTGAACAAGGCCCACGTCTTCAACAAGCCCATCGTCACCGAGGTGGTGCCGCTCGAGGCCTTCTACCAGGCCGAGACCTATCACCAGGATTACGCGGCACGGAATCCCTTGAACCCTTACATCGTCTTCAACGCCCAGCCCAAGGTGAGAAAGGTGCGCTCGTACCAGGCCGCCCAGGAGAAGGCAGGCAAGCGATAGCGCGTCGCGCCAGAAACGCGGCTACTCAGGCGTGCAGGAACTTCAGGACGTCATAAATCAGCACCGCCGGCCAGACGATCGCCTTGAGGACGCCCAGGAGTCCGTCCCCAAAAGAGTGCGCTGATTGAATGAAGTAGACAGCGGCGCCGATGATCGCGAGGAAATACGTGCCACCGGTCGCACCCGCGGATGTCCGATTCATCGCTCCCTCCTACTCATTGGTCGAGAAAGCGATCGTACCGCAGCGAGCCGATCGGTGGCACGCGTCACATCGGCCTAACGCTCATCGTGAAGGGCTTGTCCCATGGTCCGGGCCAGCAATTCGCGCCCAACCACGCTGGGGTGCTGGTCGCAGTTAAGGGGCGTGGCGCTGAGCACGATCAACAATCTGGCGGCGCAGGAATCGCCATCGAAGTGTCGACCGGCCTCACGAAAGGCGCGAAACGCATTGGCCACATCGCCGTCGAATCGCATGGTGACCATGGCCAGCGTCCGGTTGATCGCGCCGACCAGCTCCACTTCGGTGGCGTCGCGATAGTCGAGCGCGTAGCGGTTCACCGCCACCAGGCTGCCTTCGTATCCGGTTCCGCGGATAGCCATAAGAATCGTCGTGAGGTTCGCGGCCAACCGCTGTTGCAGAGCAGGTAATCCGGCGAGCTCACAGGCGACGACGTTGTTGCACACCCGCTGAAGCAGCGCCAGGTCGTTGCGGCCGATCGTGATGCTGACGAGACTGACGGCGGGATGGGTCTGCAGGTAGTTGACGGCGGCCGCGAGTTGGGGTCCGGCGTAGTCGTAGTGCAGGTGCTTGTTCTTGGCGCGAAATGTCTGGCATCCCAGATCGGGGTTGGCAGGCGGAGGCGCGATCATGCTGGCGCTTGTCTCTCCCGGACACGAAAGGTTGGCCAGGCTCAACCCGTGGCTTGCCGCGAACACCTCGGGATAGCCGACAAATTTGGTCGGGTCTCCTCGCTGAGCGGGCGGAACGAGCGGGTTGAATCCGAATGGCACCGAGTCGCCGAGTGCGAGGTAACTCCCGGCCTGGTCTTCCTCCTCGGCAAGTGCCGTTGGGGCTAACCAGGCGAATAGCGCGAGCGCCACCGTCAGAGCGGCAAACGGCCTCTTCATTGATCCCCTCCTCTGTCAACGTCGGAGCCTTCGCGGTCGAACGAGTAGCTGCCAGTGTAGGTCAGGGACGCCTGTCCCGCTAGCGTCAGCTCGAGGCTGACGCCGTCGAGCCCGCGAGAGCCGTCGACCGCGTGGACGCTGATCGTCCGCGGGCAGCCTGACGTGCACGGCTGATTCCCATCGAACCGGAAATCGGCGATCCCTCGCCGTACGGCGATGCTCCCCTCAAAACGCTCCTGTCCGGCAAGGAGGCGACTTCCGTCGGTGAGAACGGCGGTGTACTGGGTGCCCCGAGCAACTCCGGAAACGGTGCCCGAGTAGACGTTGCAGGTGTTTTTCACGGTAAAGGTGACCCCGCCGCGCGAAAGTGTCTTGAACGGCGGCTGCGGGTATCCCTGGCAGGGTGCGATCGCACCCGATGCCGTTCCCGAGCTCGATTCCGCCGCCGTCGCCGTCATCGGAACGACCAGAGCCAGTGCGCCGACGCTCAAGCACAACCTGAAGAACCGCATTTGCAACCTCCTCTCTGACCTTTGATTGGCGATTCGACAGGGCAGACGCTACGCATTGGCGCCCGTGGCGGATACCGTGGGAACTACGCGAATCGGTACCTGAATCCCCACGTACTTGCTGACCCTCGAGATCACGGTTACGATTGGCGCGGAGAGGGCAGGGGATGGCGTTTCGCTCGGTCACGACGCTTCCGCTGACGCGGCGCGAGCTCGAGGTCGCCGATCTCGTCCGCGACGGCCTGACCAACCGCGAGATCGCCGGCCGGCTCTTTATCTCTGAGCGGACGGTCGAGGGGCACGTGGCCCAGATCTGCAGCAAGCTGGGCCTTCGCTCCCGGCTGCAAATCGCGACCTGGGTGGTCGAGCAGGAGACCCGCGAAGCGCCGAAACCGGTGCAGCTGGAGACCCTTGCCGGGGCGGCTCGTTCCGGCCGCCGTCCAGGTCGGCTAAATGTCTGGCTCGGGATCGCCCTGGTTGCCGCGCTGGCCATCGGCGGCCTCGCAGCGGCTGCCCGTGGCAACACATCGGCGGGCAGGGCGACGCTGACGATGACAACGCTGATCGCCGGGCTCAATCAGCCGTCGGGTGTGGCGGCCGATCCCGACCGCCATGCCATTTACATCGCCGACTCGGCGAATGACGCGATCCAGGTTCTGCACGGCGACGGCAGCAGTGCGCGGATCACCGGAAAGGAATTTGGGTTCCCGATGAATCACCCAACGGGTCTGGCCGTTGATCGCGCTGGCCGCCTCTTCATCGCCGATAGCGGCAACAACCGGATCCTGGTGTTCGACCGGTACTACATGTCCGTCCTGACCGGCACCGGACGTCCAGGGTTCGCCGGCGACGATGGAACGGCCGACGCCGCGCAGCTCGATTCACCGCAAGGCGTCGCTGTCGACCAGCTCGGCAACGTCTATATCGCCGACACCGGCAACAACCGCGTTCGCGAGATCGATGCCGGCACCGGCCACATCACGACGGTCGCTGGGGGAGGGGAGACCGATCCGTTCACCGGCAACTACCTGGGGCTTTATCCGTTGACGATCCGTCTCCATCACCCGTTGAGTGTGGCGATCACCAACGCGGGAGATCTGGTCGTCGCCGACACGGGGGCCCATGCGATTTATGAAATCCCGCGCGCCGCGGGTCGCACATTCGGTGCGGTGCGCCGACTTGGCGGCGACGGGAGGCATGGATATTCGGGAGACGGCGGGCCGGCAACCTCGGCCCGGATCAGCGAGCCCAGCGGGCTGGCGATCGACCAGCAGGGCGACATCATTTTTGCCGATGCCGGCAACAACCGCGTCCGAATGATCAACCCGAAGGGCGTGATCAGCTCGGTGGCGGGCTCGGGGACCCTCGGCTTCAGTGGCGACTCCGGTGCGGCTGCGTCCGCTCAGCTGACGTACCCCGCGGCCGTTTCGGCTGACTCGACTGGCAATCTCTACATTGCGGACACTGGCAATGCACGGGTCCGTCTTCTCCGCGGCAGCAAGAACCCGATCTCGAAGAAGGCCCCGGCCGGCGCGCGCCCCAGCTTTCCAGCCGGCTCCTACATGGCGCAGATTCAGGCTCGCGGCAAGCTCGTGGCCTTCGTCCGCAACCAATTTCCCTTCTTCGCCTACCCGAATCCGCAAACGGGTCGACTCGAGGGCTTCGACATCGACATGATCCAAGCCGCGGCGCGCGCGATCTTTGGCCGAGACGATCCGTCCGTTCTCGAGTTTGTCACTCCGCCCCGCGATCGGATCGCAACGGTTCATGCAGGCCTGGCCGATGTTGCCGATGCCACGCTCATCGATGCCCAGGACCTGCGTGACGTCGACCTCTCCGATCCCTACCTCCGTTCTGTTGATCTCCTGCTGGTGACAAAGGGCAGCCCGATCCACGCCTTTGCCGACCTGGCTGGAAAGACGGTCTGCGTGCCTGACTCAAAACTTGCCCCCGAGCTCCAGGCAGAGGCGCGCCAGTCGCAGCCCCTGCTGGCTCGAGCGTTCATCGCCCCGCTGGCACAATGCCTGACAGCCGTTCATGCCGGAAGCGCGGACGCGATCTACGACCACACCCCTGGTGCGCTAGCGGCATTAGCTGCGAACCCGAGTCTCGTCCTGACGAATACCCTGCTGGGACCGAGGATATATGGCTTTGCGCTGCCCAAGGGACATCCGGAATTCGTCCAGTTCTTGGACGGCGTGGTCGAGCAGCTGTACAAAGACGGTCACTGGACGGCCGAGGCGAAGAAGTGGCTGCACGGGTACGACGACACCTTCAACGTCCTCCTCAGGTCGTGAGGCTTGTCAGGCGACGGCGATGGCTCGGAGCCGTTCGGCCATGGCGGCAATGACTTCCATGGCGAGCTCGGGTTTGCTCTTGATCGCGTCGCGGAACTGGGCATGACTGAGGACCAGCGCGTCAACGGGCCCATCGGTAACCGCGGTCGCGACGGCCGGACCGCGTGAGAGCATCCCGACCTCTCCAAAGAAGTCGCCCGGACCCAGCTTAGCCACCGGCTTTCCCTGGCGGATGATCTGGACGCTGCCCTTGGTCAGGATGAAGAACGACTCCGTCGGCTGGCCCTCGGTGATCAAGGTCCTGCCGGCGGGGAGGCTGACCTCGTCCACCTCGCTGGCCAGAAACTCGAGGTCCCGTTTGCTGGACCTGGCGAAGAGGGGTACGTTCGCCAGCCGATCGACCTTGCTGTCCGGCACGTCCGAAACACTACACCCGCGAAAGCCTGTGGGACAATGTGTGGCGCGCCGAACCCGGGAACCATGGTGCAGGCCAATCTCGACAATGCCCTGACGGAAGGCCGAGACGCCGTCCGCCGCCACGCCTGGCGGGAGGCGTACGAGCGGCTGCGCGCGGCCGACCAGGCCGGTAGCCTCGAACCGGATGATCTCGAAGGTCTGGCCGAGGCGGCCTGGTGGAACGGCCGTGCGGGTGAGTGCGTCAATGCACTCGAGCGCGCCTTCGCCGGGCACCTCGAGGCTGGGCGGCCACGGAACGCAGCCCTCGACGCGACCAGGCTGGCGAGACAACACTCCATTCTTGATGCGTCGGCGGTCGCCAATGCCTGGCTCAACCGCGCCCAGCGGCTGCTCCAGGATGAGTCCGTCGGTGTCGAGCACGGCTACCTGACGCGGATGCTCGTTGGGCGGGCCATGGGTGCACGAGAGTATGACCGTGCGCTCGAGCTGGCGCAGCAAATGCTCGATATCGGTACGAAATTCGGAGACCGCGACCTGATCGCCCTCGGGCTGCACTACCAGGGCCTCATCCTCGTCGAAGAAGGTCAAGTGAAGGAAGGTATGGCGCTGTTGGATGAGTCGACAGTTGCAGCCGTATCCGGCGAAGTCACGCCGCACAACACGGCCGCCATCTATTGCAACCTGATCGGCGTCTGCGAGGAAATGGCCGACTACCGGCGAGCCGCCGAGTGGACGGCCGCCGCAAGCCGGTGGTGCGATCGGATGGCGATCGCGGGCTTTCCCGGAATGTGCCGCGTCCATCGCGCGGACGTCATCCGCTTACGCGGCGCCTGGCACGAGGCGGAGCTGGAGGCGCGAAGTGCCATCGATGAGCTGCGTGAATTCCAGGTGGCCTATGCCGCAGAAGCGCAATACCTGATTGCCGAGACCAAACTGTGGATGGGCGACCTGACGGAGGCGAGGGACGCGTTTCAACAGGCGCACGAACTCGGCAGAGACCCGAACCCGGGCCTGGCCTTGTTGCAGCTGGCCGAAGGAAAGACCGACGCCGCGGTGGCCGCCATCCGCCGAGGTCTCGACAAAGAGCGGCGTCCGCTGGCCCGGGCGCGGCTCCTCGCGGCGCAGGTAAGCATCGCGCAAGCAGCTGGAGATTCAAAAACGGTTGAGGCTGCTGCCAGCGAGCTCAACCAGACAGCGAATACCTACGGCCCCTCAGCATTGAAGGCGCAGGCAGCCCGCGCCGATGGGGTGGCGAGTGCCATGCGCGGTGACAGCGGCGCGGCCGTCCGACATTTCTGCGCGGCCTTGAGCCTCTGGAAAGAAGTCGATGTGCCGTACGAGGAGGCCAAGGTTCGAGTCGATCTGGCAGCGGCGTATCGGACGGGTGGCGATATCGACGGCGCCGTGCTCGAGCTGCGGGCCGCCCGTGCCGTGTTTGCTCGGCTGGGCGCTGCGCTCAATGACCGCGATGTCGTGCGGATGCTGGCCGAGCTGGGCGAGCAGAGCGAAACGCATCCGGCGGCGAGCGAGACAGCGACCCGAACCTTCCTCTTCACCGACATCGTGCGGTCGACAGCGCTGGTCGAGGCGATGGGTGATGAGGCCTGGAATGAAGTGCTGCACTGGCACGACCAGACCTTGCGCCGGCTGATCGCGCAGCACGGCGGCGAAGAAATCAAGAACGTTGGTGATGGCGTCTTCGCCGGATTTCCCCAACCCGAGCACGCGATCGAATGCGCGGTCCAGATCCAGCGGACGCTCGCCGATCATCGCCGCGACCACGGCTTTGCCCCGCAGGTGCGCATCGGCGTCCATCGGTCCCCAGCAACCCGAGTGGGCAAGGACTATCGAGGGAAGGGCGTCCACCATGCGGCCCGGATCGCGGATGTCGGGCAGGGTGGCGAGATCGTTGCCAGCTTGGCAACGGCACAGCCCTGCAAGTTCGCCATATCCGAGCCGCGCGAAGTCGCATTGAAGGGCGTTTCGCAACCGGTGCAGGTCGTCACCATCGCCTGGCGATAAGCGCCGTGTTTACTACGCGCCCCGAGCTGCGCGGCACCTTTGGCATGGTCAGCTCCACGCACTGGCTGGCCTCCCAATCCGGGATGGCTGTTCTCGAGCGTGGCGGGAACGCGTTCGACGCCGCGGTTGCCGCCGGCTTCGTTCTCCAGGTCGTCGAGCCTCACATGAACGGGCTTGGCGGTGATCTCCCGATCATCCTCTGGGACGCCCGAAAGAGATCGGTGGAGGTGATCTGCGGTCAGGGACCTGCGCCGAACGCGGCGACTATCGCGGAGATCCACAAACTCGGACTGGACGCCATTCCGGGAGCCGGATTGCTGGCCGCTTGCGTGCCCGGCGCATTCGGTGCCTGGCTCAAGCTCCTCGCGGACCACGGATCGATGCGTCTGCGCGACGTCCTGCAGTACGCGATGGATTACGCCGGCGCCGGTTATCCGCTGGTCCCCGCGATTGCGGAGACCATCGCCCAAGTCGAGCCGCTCTTCCGCAGGGAGTGGTCCGAGTCCGCTCGGATCTACCTCTCCGGCGGGATGCCGAAACCCAACAGCCTCTTTCGCAACCCGGATCTCGCGGGTACCTTGGAACGAATCCTGAAAGAAGCCGAGGCCGCCGGTCCGGACCGCGACAGCCAGATCGACGCGGCGCGCAAGGCGTTCTATGAGGGATTTGTCGCGGAGGCGATCGACGCGCATTGCCGTAAGCCCGCGATGGACGGCTCGGGCCGCCGGCACGCCGGGCTGCTGACCGCGGACGACCTGTCGCGGTGGAACGCGCGGGTCGAGCCGCCCACGCAATTCGCCTATGGCGCGGCCACGGTGCACAAAACCGGACCGTGGGGCCAGGGACCGGTGTTCTTGCAGCAGCTCGCCCTGCTTCGCGGAGTGGACCTCAAGCGGATCGCCCTGATCGGCGCCGACTACATCCACTTGGTGACCGAATGCGCCAAGCTCGCTTTCGCCGATCGCGAGACGTGGTACGGCGATCCGGATTTCGCCGACGTCCCCCTGCCGGCGCTTCTCGACGAGAGCTACACCGCCGAGCGACGAGGGCTGATCCGCGCTCGAGCCTCGCTCGAGCTTCGACCCGGAACCATCAACGGCCGTCAACCAAGCCCCCCGTGGACGCGCGGTTCCCTTCCCCTTGTGGGGAGGGCCAGGGAGGCGGTACGCAACGCCACGTTTCAATCGAATCCGTTGGGCGACACCTGCCATGTCGACGTCGTCGATCGGTTTGGCAACATGGTCGCGGCCACGCCGAGTGGGGGATGGCTGCAGAGCTCGCCTGTCATTCCCGGGCTCGGCTTCTGTCTGGGGTCGCGCGCCCAAATGTTCAACCTCCACGATGGACACCCCAACGCCCTGGCAGGCGGCAAGCGCCCCCGCACAACTTTGAGTCCCACCCTCGTCACCCGAGACGGCGAACCCTGGCTGGCGTTTGGCACGCCGGGCGGCGATCAGCAGGATCAGTGGTCGTTCAACTTCTTTCTGGCGCACGTCAACTACGGCTTCAACCTCCAGGAGGCAATCGACACCCCGATGTTCCATACCGCGCATTTCCCCAGCTCGTTCTATCCGCACGAGGCGCACCCTGGACGCCTGCTGATCGAAGACCGCATCGCGCCGGCCGTCGCGACGGAGCTTCGCAAGCGTGGCCATCATGTCGAGCGTGCCGGTGCCTGGGCGCTTGGTCGTCTGTGTGTCGCGGGGCGCGATCCGCAAACGGGTGAGCTGCTGGCCGCTGCGAATCCGCGCGGCATGCAAGGCTACGCCGTGGGCCGCTAGCGCCGGCGCCTGCTTCCGCTGGTCGTCGTACATTGGTTCGCGGACGTCTTTGCCGCGCTATCGCCGGTGCTCCTTCAATCACCACTGAGGGCGGTATGCTTCTCAATCGTGACGGACGAAACCCGTGACGAACAAGCCGGCCGCGATGCCGCTGATCCCGGCCGGCTCCTCGACGGGGAGGATCCGTCGACACCTCATGCCGACGAGGCCCGCCACTGGCTGAATGTCTATTCCGAGCTTGTGACGTTCAAGGAACAGGCCATGGCGACCAGTCAAGACAACAAATCCGCCATGCGCACGTCCGACGCCCGGGAGGAAGTCGAGCAGACCGATGTGAGGGTCCTGGAAGCGGAGCGCAAACGCCTGCGCGAGCGGCTCGCTTTCTGGGAGCGGCGCCACCGACAGCTCAGCACGAAATAGTCGTTAGACTTTGGCCTGCTGCCGCTCGCGATCGATCAGCACCCGCCGCAGGATCTTGCCGGATGGGCTCTTCGGAATCTGGTCGACGACCTCGATCAGCCGGATCTTTTTGTACGGCGCGACCTGGCCGTTGACGAAAGCCTGGATCTCCTCCGGGTTGGCGGTTCCCCTGACAACGACAAAGGCCTTGGGAATATCCCCAGCCTCAGCGTCTGGCACCGGGATCACGGCGGCGTCGGCGACCGCGGGATGCTTGATCAGCAATCCCTCCAGCTCCGCCGGTGCGACCTGTAAGCCCTTGTACTTGATCAGTTCCTTGACGCGGTCGACGACCCAGAGATAGCCGTCTGGATCGACCGATCCGACGTCGCCGGTGCGGAGCCAACCGTCCGGCCCGAGCATCCCGGCGGTCGCTTCCGGATTGTTCAGGTAGCCCTTCATAATCTGCGGACCGCGCACCCAGATTTCACCCTGCCCTCCGGTCTCCAGCTCCGCACCACTCAACGGATCCATCACCTTGCTTTCGGTATTCGGAAGCAGCAGCCCAGCCGATCCGGGCCGGTGCTTTGTCGGGTCGACCGGCGTGGTTGAAATCACCGGACTCGTCTCAGTCAGCCCATAGCCCTGCGCGACGAAGCAGGAGAGCCGCTCGGCGCAGGCCTGCTCGACATTGGCGTCCAGCGGCGCCGCACCCGAGTTGATGGAGAGCAAGCTGCCCAGTTTGTACTTGTCGACAAGGGGATGTTTGGCCAGCGCCAGGATGATCGGCGGAACGAGGTTGGCGCGGGTGATGCCGTAGTCCTGCATGATTCTCAGAAAAAGCTCCAGGTCGAACCGCGGCATGGTAACGATGGTGACGCCTTGATAAAGGCTGATGTTCAGCAGCACGGTGAAGCCGTAGATGTGATAGAAGGGCAGCACCGCCATCGTGCGCTCGCCCGGGGTCGCCTGCACCACCGCCGACGTCTGCAGGATGTTGGCGACCAGGTTTCGATGGGTGAGCATCACGCCCTTGGGCAGGCCGGTGGTGCCGCTCGAGTAGGGGAGGGCCACGAGGTCATCGGGATCGATTGGAACCGACGGCAGCTGGCTGTCGCCCTGGAGCAGTGAGGCGAAGGGGGTGGCGCCCTCGGCCTCGCCAAAGACGAAGAGCTCTTTCACCGCCGACTCGCGGGTCGCCTCGCGTGCCGCCTCCAACAGCGGCGCGACGGTCAACAGATAACCGGCGCCCGAGTCGGCCAGCTGGTTGGCGAGCTCGCGCGGAGTGTAAAGCGGGTTGACGGTGCTGACGATCCCGCCCAGGCTCGCCACCGCATGCAGCGCAATCGCGTACTCGGGGAGGTTTGGGCTGTAGATGGCGAAGACATCGCCTTTGCGGAAGCCTCGACGCGCGAGGCTACCCGCGACCAGGCGCACCGCACCCGCCAGGTCCTTATAGGTCAGGACCCTCCCGCTTGGTCCGTCGATCAACGCCGGCTTGCTTCCGAGATCCTCCGCCCTGGCGAGGACGAACTTGGCTAGCGGCCTATCCGGGATCTCGACATCGGGATACGGGCTCTTCGCGATCATCGTTGCCCAGTCCTCATCCTATTCTGTTCCCGTGTCCGTTCTCATCGAGCGCGACGGTGCGGTGATGGTCGTCACCATCGATCGGCCCGAACGTCGCAACGCCGTCGACGGCGCCACGGCTCGCGAGCTCTCGGCGGCCTTTCGAGATTTCGACGGGGATCCTCAGCTGAGTATTGCCGTGCTCACCGGAGCCGACGGCAACTTCTGCGCCGGCTTCGATCTCAAGGCGCTGGCCGACGGCAGCGGCCCCAGGGTGACCGCCGGAGATGGCCCCATGGGGGTCACCTATCTGCAGCTTTCCAAGCCGGTGATCGCGGCGATCGAGGGTTATTGCGTGGCGGGTGGCATGGAGCTTGCGCTCTGGTGCGATCTGCGCGTCGCGTCTCAGGCCGCGGTGATGGGCATCTTCAATCGGCGTTTCGGCGTGCCGCTGGTCGACGGCGGCACCATTCGCCTGGCGCGCATCGTCGGGCAAGGCCTTGCCATGGACCTGATCCTGAGTGGCCGGCGCATCACCGCCGCTGAAGCCGAGGTTCATGGCCTGGTGAACCGGCTCGTCGAACCCGGTCGTGCGTTACCCGAGGCCGTCGCCCTGGCAAAGGAGATTGCCGCGTTTCCGCAGACCGGGCTGCGCAACGACCGGTTGTCGCTGC
>DASTJZ010000010.1:0-20839 GCA_035716185.1 Candidatus Dormiibacterota bacterium | reverse complement strand
CGGCCAACGTCAACGCCAGCACGCCGCTCGGCTACCTCCTGGACGACAGCCTGCAGGTAAATGGGGCACTCACCCTCAATCCGCAGGACGTGGTCGAAATCGTGCGGGGAAAGATCACGGTATCCAATGGCGCGCTATCGGCGAGCAATGCGCTCGTCTCCAGCATCAAGCAGGGCGCCGCCAATCTTCCGGCGGGCTTCGGGGCGGTCAACCTGCCAACCTGCGGGTCGGTCTTCGCCCCGCTCGCGTCCGGCGTCTGCCCGAACCCGGCGCCCGGCGACTGGGGCGGCCTGGTCCTGGATGGCCAGCGTCTGAACACGCTCACGGGCGCGACCATCCGCTTCGCCGGGACTGGGATCGAGGTCGATAAGCCCGCCAATCAGCCGCTCTCACTGGCACAGACCAACGTTCAGCAGGTGGCTGACACCGCCATCCATTCCGAGAGTTACCTGGTCATCAACAGCGGCCAGCTTTCGAACACCGCCCGCAGCACCGGAAACGGCATCTGGTTCGACAGCGGCGCCAGTATCAGCGGGACGCAGATTTCGAACACCGGTCAGGAAGGCATTGTCGGGACCAGCTTGGACACCGCTGCCTCCCCAGTCGTGATTTCGGGGACCTCCATCAACGGTGCTGGAACCTACGGGATTCGCCTGATGCCGGCCGGCCAGGCCCTTGCCGGAAGCGGCCTGACCATCACGAACAATGACGTATCCAACAGCGGGACCGGCGCGTCACCGTATCCGGCGATCTACCTGGGCGGGGTCTCGGCCGGAGTGGTTCTCTATCCAGGTGAAGTTGCAGCTCCCGCTTCCGCGGTGTCGATTCAGGGCAACACCGGGAAGGGAAATGGGCTGGATGCCCTGGCCTTTCACGGAAGCGTGGCTCGGAACGTAACCTGGCTTACCGCAAACCAGAATCAGCTCGGCCAGCGGCTGGGGTACCTCCTCGACGGCGATCTGGACCTGAACGGGTACATGCTCGCCGTCAATGCCGGCGACATCGTCAAGGTCGGTAACGGCGGCACGATCAACCTGGATGGCGGACGGCTGCAGGCGGACGACACGAGCAGCAGCAGCCAGAAGATCTTCACCACCCTGGCGGATAACTCTGCCGGCGTGGCGGCCTGCCCATCGGTCTTCCTTGCCGCGGGGTGCTCGGCGGCGACCAGCTATTGGGGCGGGATCACGCTGCCCGTCGGCGTCGCCTCACTCCAGAGTGACGGCACGCTGGTGAATGCCGCGGTTCGTTACGCCAGGACCGGCATCAATATCAGCAGCGGGGCGACCGCGACATTTGCTTCATCCGTCTACGGACTGGTTGTCGCCGGCAGCACGATCGGTCCGGTCCAGGTCGATGGCATCAAGGCCACCGCGACCGCCGTCTCGGTTACGAATTCCACCGTCAACGGCAGCGGCGGCCTGCACGGCATCACCGCCGATCTGACGGCCGCACCATTGGGCACGCCCTTGCGTTTCAGTGGCAACCGGTTCATGTCCACGGGCGCCGAGGCCATCGTCGGCCAGGCGCTCGCTGGACAGCCGGTCTGGATCACCGACAACCAGGTGCAGCAAGCCGGGACGTTCGGCATCCGGCTGCTCACTCCCGACGAGCTGGTACTGCGCAATAACAACGTCAGCGGTTCGGGGAAGGGGGCGGGCGGCCCTTATCCCGCGATCTATCTCAGCGGCATGACCGGCGACTTTGCCAGCAACATCCGCGGCAACGTCGGCAGCAACAACGCGCTCGATGCCATCGCGATGCATGGCACCGTCCAGATGGACGCCAGCGTCAACCGGGTGATGCAGTGGATCAGTCCGTTCAACAGCGGCGCAACCCACCAGCTCGGCTACGTGCTCGATGGCGGCCTGACGTTGCAGAACAGCGATTTCAAGGTCAACCCGAAGGCAGTCGTGAAAGTGCTCAGCGGCTCGATCACGATCAATCAAGGGACATTGACGTCAGGCGATAAAACCTCCACCGACCAGGCGGTATTCACCAGCTTCAAGGACAACACGGTGGGGCCAAGCCTGTGCCCATCGATCTTCATCTCGCCCTGCGCGCCCACGCCCGCTGCTGGAGATTGGGGCGGACTGAAGATCAATGGGCTCAACCCAACCAGCGCCCAGAGCCTGGTGGCCAAGACCACCATCACGTACGCGAACACCGCACTGGCGATCGACGCTGGGCCTTTCGGCGTGAACGACCCGGCGGCTGTCAACAACTTCCGGCTGGAAGTTTCGGGATCGACCATCACCGACGCCAGCGGGGATGCCATCAACAGCGTCGACACACCGATCAGGGTCGACACCACGGTCATCGGCCGCACCCCGACGCCAGTCGGCGTGAACATCGGCGGTCGCGGCATCATCGCGAGCTTTCTGGGCGCCGCCAACTGTAGCGGCTCATCGTGCGAGCGTTTCCAGCTCACCAACAACACGATAACCCGAACCGGGAAGGATGGGATCGTCGCGAATGGCCTTGCTGGGCAGCCGGTCGACGTTGAGGGCAATCACGTCGTCCATGCCACCACCTATGGCATCCGGCTGCTGGGGGCGAATCTGCTCACCCTCACCCAGAACTCCGTCGTCTCGAGTGGGCTCGCCAACAGCGCCAATCCCAACTACCCGGCGATCTTGCTGAACGGTGTCAAAGCCGATTTCGAGACCGCGCCCGGTACTGGGTCCATCGTGCAGGGCAACCACGGGAACAGCAACGGGCTGGATGCCCTGGCGTTCGATGGCGAGGCCACCAAGAATCTCTCGTGGCTGACGCCAGCAGCCTCAGCCATCGATGCGCCGTTCGGATACCTACTGGATGGATCGCTGACCGTCGATGGGACGTTGACGACAAAGAAAAGCGACGTGGTCAAGATCCTCAACGGCGGCATCAAGATCAATCCCCTCAACGGCGTCGGCGGCGTCCTGGATGTCCCCGATGCGACGACCTTTACCAGCCTCAAGGATCCGGACAATGGAATGGCGGTCTGCAACTCCGTCCTCGTGACCGACGCATGCCCCAGCGCCGCCGGAACGGGTGACTGGAATGGGATCAATATCGACGCCGGCCCAAGTACGTTCAAGAACGGTCACTTGCTGTACGCGACCAGTGGGATCACGATCAACGGGGCGCGTCTCGACCTGAATGGCGCCCTGCTCACGAAACTCAACGGCTACGCGGTCCACACCACGGGAACCGGATACGCCGTGATCAGCTGCAGCAGCATCCACGACAACGGCGGAGGCATCCTCTCGGAAGGGGCAGCGAACGCCACCTCGATCGACAGTAGCGATATCTACGGAAATACGTCGTCGGGGCACGATGTCGTGGCAACGGTCGCGACCAGGGCGACGAATGATTGGTGGGGCGTCGATCCACCGGCGGCCAGCCAGTACAACTCCAACGCCGGCAACTACGTGACATTCGCGCCGTCGTTGCCGCAGCAGGGGCCAACCCTGCTCCACGGAACCGGGAAGATCACCGTCTCGTCCGAGAACACCAAGACGGCTGCGCCGGCCAGCACGGCGAACCCATACCTGGGATACGGAACGCTGACGGTCAAGCTGACCTTCGACCGAGGGATGGATACGACGCAAGCGTTGACCGTGAACTTCGCTGGCAGCGATAACGTTGTCCACTCGGTGACGGGCACCTGGGTATCGAATACCAGCTGGACGGGGATTGCCACCGTCGACGGATCGAATCACGCGGGCGACAACAGAGTCACGGTCAGCGGTGGCAAGAGCTGCGCCCCCGACGGTACCCGGGGCATGGCACCAGAGACCTCCAACACCACCGATACACCCTTCTATCTCGATTTTGGAACGGCAAGCGTCGCCGGAACCGGGGGAGCCACCAGCATCACGCCAACTGCAGCCACGCTCAACGACTCGGTCAATCCCAATGGGTGGAGCGACTCGTCGTCCAATCCGAACACGGACACCTACGTCTTCTTCCAGACACGACTGGATAGCGCGACGTCCTATGCCTTCGATCCCCTGACAACCATCGTGCCGGGGTTCGATCCAACCCATCTCCTCGGCTACCAGAAGATCGGCCATGGGAGCACCGCGGTCAACGTCAGGACGACCGTTGGCTCACTCGCCGCAGGGCCGGCTGGAACGACGTACGACTATCGCACCGTCGCGGTCGATTTGAATGGCGTGAGGGTCGGAACTGACCAGCTCTTTACGACCGCGGCCCAGACAACCCTCGACCACTTCAGCTTCGACGCCATTCCCGGTCAGACAGCCGGTACCGCCTTTACGGTCACGGTGACCGCTTACGACGCCACCAACACCGTGATCGCCGGTTATACGGGAGCCTCGGCGGTCCTCACCTCCAATTTGAGTACGGCACCAACCGGAAGCTGTGCAGGATCGCCGGCGCCGACCTGTCAACCAAGCATCGGCGCGCTCACCTGGGTTGCCGGCACGGGCACGGCCAACGTCACCGCCTATGTCGCGGAAGCCAACCGAACCTTCACGCTGACCGACGGTGGTGTCCATGCCAACAGCGCCAGCTTTGCGGTTGGCAACACTGGCACGGCTTACCAATTAGGTTTCAGCAGCACGCCCCAGATCCTGGCTGTCAACGCCCTCTCGAGAACGATGACGGTGCAGCTCCAGGACAGGTACTCGAACCCGTTCGACACCACATCGCCGACCGGGACCATGGTGAACCTCGCGGTGGCGCCCTTAACGGCCGGCTCCTTCCTGGACAGCAGCGGCACAACCGCGATTACCACCGTGAATATGCCGCTCGGAAGTCATGCCGTGCGGTTCACCTACAAAGGCACGGCCGCCGGGCCGGCCGTCCTGACGGCAAGTGCTGCCGGCGTCAACGACGGGAGCCAGACCGAGACGGTCGCCAATCAGCTCGTCGTGAAAACCGCGCCCCAGACCGGGCTGACGGTGGGCACGGCGTCGGGCGCCATCACCATTCAGCTAGAGGATGCATCGGGTAACCCAGTTGTGGCGGGTTCGGACGTCATCGCGACCCTGGTCCTGCCGACGACGGACCCGAACGGGCACTTTAGAGATTCAACGAATACCGCGAACATCTCACAGGTGACGATCAGCTCGGGATCGAGCAGTGGCACGTTCCTCTACAAGCCGGCGGCCTCGGGCAGCCAAACGATCACCGTGCACGTGGGTGGCGGCATTCCGGACGCGCAGCAGACAGAAAGCGTCAGCTAGTCACGATTCGCATCGGCGCCAAGAGGGTGTCGAACTCGCGGCGGGGCAGCCACTTGCTGACCACCAAAGCTCCGGCCGCGACCATACACGCATTCATCACGCGCCGCCAGGATTCCTCTTCATAGGCGGTGGACATGATCCGGCTGATGCCTTCGGCTTCTGCCTCCGGCGACAGCCGAGCGTCTTCGGCCACGGCTGAGCCTGCTGGCTCGGGTCGAGTCGAGGGCTGGAAGGCGCTCGCGTCCGCGACCAGCTGCGCGGTCCGCATCGCGTCATAGAATGCCGACTCGGATCCCGAAAAGACATTGCTCTTGGCCAGCCGGGTGGCCTCCTGCAGGGCCTTGAAATACTCGGGGGCCTGCTCGACCTCGAGGTCAGGGTTCGAGCCGGCGCTCGGGGACGCTTCGCGCAATTCTTCCCAGTCCCGCGCGGTCAGACGCCGCAGGCGATCCAGGAATCTGTTGACCTGCGCCGTGTTCGGGCCGAACCTCCGATCGTCCATGTGACCTACAATACCCGCGATTCCATGGCCGTGGGAGTTCACGCATGCCCGTAGTCCAGTGGGTCGTCAAGATTGGCTACACCGTGGAGGCCAGGGACGGCGAGCTGGGTGTCGTGCGTGAGGTCTTCGACGGGCCGCCGCAGTCCGCGCAGGGAATTTTCGTCGCCACCGAACCCTATATGCGGGTGGTGGAGCGCGGCCAGCCCGACCTCTTCATCCCTTTTGAGGAAATCGTCGATGTCAGCGAGGTCAAGCAGGTCGTCTATCTCAAGCGCCGGCTGGACGAGATCGACGCCCTTAGCTGGACGCGCGATTCGCGCGTCCCGCAGGCCACCGCCGTGCCCTACTTTCCCAGACCGAAATCAACGCCGCAGGCGGTTCGGCCGGACGCCAACGGCGCCGTCCCGCCCCGACCGCGGGTCGAGAGCGGGGCGTGGACGCCAGGTGAAGCCGCACCCCGGCCCGAGCCGGGCAAGGGGGTTCGGATCGGCGACCGGTTCAAGCCCGGCGACCGGATTCCGGTGGCAGGCCAGTACATGTGCACCGTGTGCCGCTTCCGCAAGCACTCCCGCCAGATGCTCGAGGAGGATCCGTCCGGTCGATTCCCGCCTCCGCACCATCCGGGTGGGCTGTGGGAGCTCGAAGACCTGCGGCCATAGGGCGCTCACCTGATTCGGCGCGCGACGCAGACGCCCCAGCCTGAATTGCAAAACCCCTTTGTTAGACTCTCCTCATACCGTGCTGAGCGATTATTTTCCGCTGCTCATTTTTGTCGCCGCGGTCTTCATTCTCGGCCTCATCGTCCTCTTTCTCCCATCATGGATCGCCGGCAGCCGCCGCACCGCGGCCAAGGACCTGCCCTACGAATCGGGCATCGTGCCGCGCTCGGGTGCGCGCCGGCGGTTCGCCGTCAGCTTCTACCTGACCGCGATGCTCTTCATCATCTTCGACGTCGAGGCGATCTTCATCTACCCTTGGGCCGTCATTCTCAAGGGCCTGTTGTGGTTCGGCGTGATTGAGATGGCGGTCTTCGTCGCCGTCCTGCTGGTGGCCCTCGTCTATGTCTGGCGCAAGGGAGCGCTCCAATGGGGGAACTGAAGCTCCGCCCCGGACCGATGCCAACCGGGCGCGCCGCCGGACCGACACCGCTGAATGCCCTGGGCAACAACATCCTCACCACCAATATCGACAAGGTCATCAACTGGGGCCGATCGAGCGCCATCTGGCCCGCCCTCTTCGGCTTGGCCTGCTGCGCCATCGAGATGATGGGGGCGGTGGGGCCGCGGCACGACATCTCGCGGTTTGGATCGGAGCTCTTCCGCGCCTCGCCTCGCCAGTCCGACCTCCTGATCGTTTCCGGTCGGGTGGCGATCAAGATGGTGCCGGTACTCCGTCAGGTCTACGACCAGATGCCCGAACCGAAGTGGGTGATCGCGATGGGCGCCTGCGCCTCGTCGGCCGGGATGTTCAACAACTATGCCATCGTGCAGAGCGTCGACAAGATCATTCCTGTCGACATCTATTTGCCCGGATGCCCGCCTCGTCCCGAGGCGCTCCTGGATGCCGTCGTCAAGTTACAGCGCAAAATCCGCGGCGAGCCGCTGGTCAAGCGCACCGCCTGACGATCAGGCCGTCAGGGAAGGCGAGGCGGTAGAAGGATGGCCGTGAACGAAGCCGGCACGCTGGTGGAGCGGATCAGCAGCCGTTTCCCACAGGCGCTGCAGGAGAGTTCGGACTTCCGCGGTGACCTGAGCGTCGTCATCGACCCGGCCCAACTGGTCGAGGTGGCGCGCTTTCTCAAGCACGAGGAGGGCTTCGACTACTTCCTTTACAACACGGCCGTCGATTGGCCCGCCCGGGATCCGCGCTTCACCATCGTCTGGGAGGTGCGGTCGCTGGCAAACCGGACTCGGGTCCGGATCAAGACGACGGCGAGCATGCCCGATCCCCACGTCCCCAGCCTGACGTCGGTCTGGCCCCCCGCGAACTGGCACGAGCGCGAGACCTACGACCTCTTCGGCATCACCTTCGACGGCCACCCCGATCTTCGCCGGATCCTGATGCCCGACACCTGGGAGGGATACCCGCTGCGCAAGGATTACGTCTCGTTTGGCGAGCCCGTCATCTTCAGCGACCAGAAACTCGAAGGGTTGGAGCCCGACGCCATCCGTGGCTGACGTGAGCCTCTACGAAGCAACCATCGGTCCGGAGCACGAGCCGCAGACCGAGTGGATGGACCTCAACATGGGCCCGCACCATCCCAGCACGCATGGCGTGCTGCGGGTCAGGCTGAAGCTCGACG
This sequence comes from Candidatus Dormiibacterota bacterium, assembly GCA_035716185.1. GTDB lineage: Bacteria > Chloroflexota > Dormibacteria > CF-121 > CF-121 > CF-13. The sequence continues at coordinate 12,837 of DASTJZ010000010.1, read as the reverse complement.
GGGAGCGCGTCCGCGATGCCGAACCCGATATCGGCTACCTCCACACCGGATTCGAGAAATCGTTCGAAGACAAGACCTACGCCCAGGGGATCACCTTCAGCGACCGAATGGATTACCTGGCTCCGCCGATCAACAACGTCGGCTTCGTGTCGGCGGTGGAGAAGCTGATCGGGATCGAGGTTCCGCCGCGTGCCCAGGCCATCCGGGTGCTGATGATGGAGCTGGCCCGGGTGGCGAGCCACGAGCTCTGGTTGGGAACCACCGGCCTCGACCTGGGCGTCTACTCCGGGTTCTTCTATGCCTGGCGCGATCGCGACCTCGCCCTCGATTTGAACGAGGCCTACTCCGGGGTGCGGATGATGACCTCCTTCACCCGGGTTGGTGGCGTCGCCTGGGACCTGCCCGACGGGTGGATCGACCAGCTGCAACGCTTCGTGGACGTCATGCCAAAGCGGCTCGACGACTTCGAGGCGATGCTCACCCAGAATCCAATCTGGCGGCAACGCTTGGAGGGCGTTGGGGTGCTCTCCCGCGAGGACGCCATCGAAGCCGGCGTGACCGGTCCGGTGTTGCGGGCGTCGGGCGTCGACTATGACGTCCGCAAGGCCTTCCCCTACTGCGGCTACGAGCAATACGACTTCGAGGTGCCCAGCTTCAAGAATGGCGACTGCTACGACCGCTACCGACAGCGGATCGCCGAGATGCGGCAGTCGCTGCGCATCCTGCAGCAGGCGATCGACACGCTGCCGGATGGCCCCTACCTCAGCAGCAACCGAAAGGTGGCCCTGCCACCGCGGAGCGAGCTGAGCAAGAGCATGGAATCCGTGATTCATCACTTCCGGCTGGTCAGCGAAGGGTTCAAGGGCCCTGAGGGTGACGTCTATGCCTATGTCGAAAGCCCGCGCGGCGAGCTCGGCTTTTACCTGGTCTCGGACGGGACCAACAAGCCCTATCGCATGAAGGTGCGCCCGCCCTCGTTCTGCAACCTCCAGCCGCTGCGGAAGCTGGTGCAGGGCGTGCTGGTTGCCGACGTGATCGCGATCCTGGGCAGCCTCGACTTTATCCTGGGAGACGTCGACCGCTGATGCCGCTGGCCAGGGCGACGGTGCAGCGGATCCAGGAGCTGGCCGCGCGTTACCCGTCAAAGCAGTCCGCCATCATCCCGGCGCTATGGGCGGCGCAGGACGAGCAGGGCTACGTCACCGATACCGCGATGCAGGAGATTGCCCAGCACCTGGGTCTGCCGGCGTCGCTGATCGAGGCCACCGCATCCTTCTATTCCATGTTCCTGAGCAAGCCGGAGGGTCGCCATGACATGGTCATTTGCGTGAACGCACCCTGCATGCTGCGCGGCGCCGATGATATGGTCACCTACTTGGAGCGCCAGCTCCGGGTCCGCGACGGCGCGACCACTGCGGACGGCGCCATCACCTGGCACTCGACGATCGAGTGCCTCGGAGCCTGCGGCGGCGCGCCGATGATGCAGGTCGATCATCGCTTCGAGGAAAACCTGACGCCGGAGCGGATCGACGCCATTATCGAGCGGCTGCGCAAAGAACCTGCGATACACCGTGCCCCAGGAAAGAAAGCGGATGCGGCCGCGCCATCCGCGGCGCCCGCTTCGATGCAGGTAGCGCCCCCGCGCGTGACCGAGCCGGCCGCCGGGCCACCCGAGCCGGTGAAGCGGAAGGCGGCGCCGCGGCGCAAGCGGAGTGAGACCTGATGCCGCTCAAGCCCGTCCTCACGAAGGACTTCGCCATGGAGAATCTCGAGCAGCTCGCGGTCTATGAGCGCGCCGGCGGTTACACCGGGTTCAAGAAAGCGCTCGAGATGCAACCCGACCAATTGGTCGAGATGGTGAAGGCCAGCGGACTGCGCGGGCGTGGCGGCGCCGGCTTTCCGACCGGCAACAAGTGGAGCTTCCTGCCGAAGGGCGTCTATCCCCGCTATCTGGTCTGCAACGCCGACGAGAGCGAGCCCGGCACGTTCAAGGATCGATACCTCATCGAGAAGAGCCCGCACCAGGTGCTGGAGGGGATCCTGATCGGCAGCTACGCGATCGGCTGCAACCTGGCCTTCATCTATATCCGTGGTGAGTACCTGCCGCAACATGAGGCACTGGAGACCGCCATCGATGAGGCGCGCCAGGCCGGCTACCTGGGGAAGAACGTTCTCGGCAAGGGCTACGACATCGACATCATCCTGCATCGCGGCGCGGGCGCCTACATCTGCGGCGAGGAGACCGCGCTGCTGACCTCGCTGGAAGGGTATCGGGGCGAGCCACGCCTGAAGCCGCCCTTCCCGGCGATCAAGGGGCTGTATGGCAAGCCGACCGTCGTCAACAACGTCGAGACGGTGGCCAACCTGCCGCACATCGTGAACAACGGCGCCCAGTGGTTCAAGGCGATCGGCACGCCAACCGGTGCCGGCACGCGCGTGTGGTGCATGAGCGGCCACGTGAACCGCCCGGGCAACTATGAAGTGGAAAACGGCACGCCGATCCGCGAGCTGATCGAGGAGCACGGCGGGGGCGTCTGGAAGAACCGCAAGCTGAAGGCCTTCCAGCCCGGTGGCGCCTCGATGATGGTGTTGCTGCCCGAGCATCTCGACGTCGGCCTCGATTTCGACGCCATCGCCAAGGCGGGCTCGCTGGCCGGCGCCGGCGGCATGATGGTGATGGACGAGACCACCTGCATGGTGGACGCCGCCCGCCGCTTCGTGAAGTTCTTCCACCACGAGAGCTGCGGCAAATGCACCCCGTGCCGCGAGGGCACCTTCTGGATGGCGAACCTCTTCGATCGCTTCGAGGGCGGCGAAGCCAGGGAGGCTGATATCGACCTGCTGCTCGAGATCGGCTACAACATCGACGGCCGGTCGTTCTGCCCGCTGGGCGATGCCTCGACCTGGTTCCCGCGCAGCGTCATCAAGTTCTTCCGCGACGAGTTCCTCGAGCACGTCTCGGAGAAGGGCTGCCCCTTCAAGAAACCAGCCGTGGAGGCGGTGGCCTGATGGCAGCGGTGCAGACCGAGCAGGTCAACCTCACGATCAACGGCCAGTCTGTCACGGTGCCCAAGGGCACCCTGATCCTGGACGCCGCCAAAGCGATCGGCATCGACATCCCGATCTTCTGCTCGCATCCGAAGATGGCCCCCGTCGCCGTTTGCCGGATGTGCCTGGTGGAAGTGGAGAAGATGCCGAAGCTGCAGCCGGCCTGCGCCGTCTACGTCGCCGAAGGCATGGCGGTCCGCACCATGACCGACCAGGTGAACAAATATCAGAAGGGCGTCCTCGAGTTCCTCCTGATCAACCATCCACTCGACTGCCCGATCTGCGACAAGGGTGGCGAGTGCCCGCTGCAGGATCAGACGTACCAGTACGGTCCGGGCGCCAGCCGCTACGACTTCGAGAAGGCGCATTTCGACAAGGCGGTGCCGCTGTCGGACAAGATCGTGCTCGACCGCGAACGCTGCATTCTCTGCTGGCGCTGCACGCGCTTCAGCGAAGAGATTTCGGGTGAGCGCGAGCTGGCACTGATCCAGCGCGGCGTCCACACCATCATCGGCACCTTCAACGATGAGCCCGCCACCTCCAATTACCAGGGGAACTGGACCGAGATCTGCCCGGTTGGGGCGCTCACGTCGCGGCAGTATCGCTTCATCAGCCGGCCGTGGGACCTCGACCGCACCGCGAGCGTCTGCCCGGGCTGCAGCATGGGTTGCAACATCCAGATCGACGCGCGCCACAACAAGATCGGCCGGTTCCAGTCGCGCGAGAACGTCGCCGTGGACGACAGCTGGCTGTGCGACCGGGGACGCTTCAGCTTCCCCAACTTCCAGCGCAAGGATCAGGAGCGGCCCATGATCCGCCGCAACGGCGCGGTCGAAGAGGTGTCCTTCGACGAGGCCATCGCCTTCACCGCCGATGCCCTGAAGCAGGCCGGCGGACAGGTCGCCGGCTGGGCCTCGCCGGCGGACACCAACGAGGAGATGTTCCTCTTCCGCCGGCTCTTCCGCGAAGTCCTGAAGTCGCCCCACCTCGATCATCGGGAGGGCTCGGTCCCGGACACCGATCCGGACGACATGACGCTGCCGATCGCCGACATCGAGCGTCTGGACCACGCCATCGTCCTGGGTGGCCAGGACGTGATCGACGCCGCCCCCGTGTTGCACCTTCGGCTCTTCAAGAGTCAGCGAAAGGGCGTCAACGTCCTCAAGGTTGCGGCCGGTGACGGCAAGCAGGCACTCGATATTGTCCCCGCAGAGGCGCTCGCCGTCGGCGTCCTTGCCACCGAGGCCAACAAGAAGGCCGCCATGGACCTGCAGGACAAGCTCCAGCAGAAAGTAAAGGGCAGCGTCCGCCGGCTCATCGTCACCACCGGACCCAACGGGCGCGGCGCCAAAGACCTCGGCATCCTTCCACACTTCGCCCCGGGATATGCCTCCCTCAATGGCCAGCCAGGGAAGGGGAGGGTGGACTGGCCGGGCGCGGCGCTCAAGGCACTCTACGTCCACGAGTCGAGCCCGCTCAACGCCTTCAGTCCGAGTGACGCCGAATCGATGTGGCTGCCCAAGCTGCCGCTGCTGGTCTTCCACCGCTTCAAGCCCTCGCCGGTGGACGCGATGGCGCACGTCATCATTCCCGGCCACGCCTTCACCGAGAAGACCGGCACGGTGACGAATATGGAAGGACGACCGCAGCGGATTCTCGATGCGATCGACGCTGCCTGGATCCGTGAGGACTGGCGGGTCTTCATGGCCATCGCCAACAAGCTCGGCGCCGATTGGCGCTACGACTCGGTCTCGGACATTACGGCGGACCTCGTGGGGGCGCTTCCGGCTTACGCGGCCCTCAACCACGGCGAGCGCGTCCGCTGGGGCGAGCGGTCGTGACGCTCGAGGTCCTCGTCGTCACCCTGGTCAAGACCGTCATCGTCTTCTTCGCGCTGCTGACCGGGTTTGCCTACCTGACGCTCTTCGAGCGCAAGGTGCAGGCGCGCATGCAACAGCGGCCCGGGCCGAACCGGGTGGGGCCCTGGGGCCTGCTCCAGCCGGCGGCCGACGGCCTGAAGCTCTTCTTCAAGTCGAGCAGCACGCCCGCCGGCCGCGACCATTTCCTCTACCTGCTGGCGCCATTCATCTCGGTCTCCGCGGCGCTGGCCAGCTTCGCCATCATCCCGGTCAGCGGCCCCGGCACGCTGGACATCTTCGGGCACTCGATCGGCTGGTACGTGATGAACGCCAACATCGGCGTCCTCTGGTACTTCGCCGTGACCTCGTTCGGGGTCTACGGCATCTTCCTTGCCGGTTACGGGTCCAACAGCAAGTACTCGATGCTCGGCGCTCTGCGCTCCTCCGCCCAGATGATCAGCTACGAGATGGCGCTCGGGTTGTCGCTCGTGCCGGTCTTCATCCTGGCCGGCTCGCTCAGGCCGATGGACATCGTCAACGCCCAGAAGACCTGGTGGTTCATCATCCCGCTGTTCCCCGCCTTCTTCCTCTACATGATCGCCGGTATCGCCGAAACCAACCGCGCCCCCTTCGACCTGCCCGAGGCGGAAACCGAGCTGGTGGCCGGCTATCACACCGAGTACTCGGGGATGCGCTTCGCCCTCTTCTTCATGGCCGAGTACATCAACATGATCATCGTGAGCTCGGTCGCCACCACCCTCTTCCTGGGCGGTTGGTGGGGCCCCTTTGCCATCCTGCCCGGGCCCTGGTGGTTCCTGATCAAGGTCGTCATCCTTCTATATGTGTATGTCTGGCTGCGGGCGACGCTCCCCCGGATGCGCTACGACCGGCTGATGGCGCTGAGCTGGAAATCGCTCTTCCCGCTGTCGCTGGCGATGATGATGGTGACCGCGGTCGTGTTCGTCGCCTTCCGGGGCAACGGCTGATGGCCGGCCTGCGCGACGTCCTGCTCGGCCCGATCTACATTGCGCGCGCCCTCGCCACCACCTTCAAGCACAACACCCGCCCGATCATCACCATCGAGTACCCCGAGAAGCAGAAGGCTGTCCCGCCGCGCGAGCGCGGCCGCCACATCCTCCACCGCTACGCGGACGGGCTGGAGAAATGCGTCGGCTGCGAGCTATGCGCCATCGCCTGCCCGGTCGGCTGCATCGTGGTCGAGGCGGCCGAGAACACGCCCGAGCATCGCGTCTCGCCCGGTGAGCGCTACGCCCGGCGCTATGAGATCAACCTGCTGCGCTGCATCTACTGCGGCCTTTGCGAAGAAGCCTGTCCCTACGACGCGATCACCATGGGTCCGCGCTATGACCTCGCCGATGACCATCCGGACAAGTTCATCGCCACCAAGGAGGACATGCTCGAGCCGCTGAGCGCCAGCCTCAGCGACACCGCCCTGCCGAGCGCGGCTCCATCGGCCCAACCGGTTCCGCGCAAGTGGTAGCCGGCTTCGCCATCCTCGCGGTCTGGGAGTTCCTCACCGCCCTGGGCGTCGTGGCCTTTCGCCGCCCGATCTACAACGCGATGTCGCTTGTCGCCAACATGCTCGGGTTGGCGGTGCTCTTCCTGTTGCTGAATGCCCAGTTCTTGTTCGCGGCGCAGATCATCGTCTACGCCGGCGCCGTGATGGTGCTCTTCGTCTTCATCATCGCGCTGCTCAACCCGGGACCTGAGCTCACCCTGGAGCGCCGTGGCACCGAATGGATCTACGCCGCCGTGTTCGGCGTCATCTTCGCCGTCCTGCTCGGTGCTCTGCTCTTCAATCGGAGTCTCACCGGCCGCCCGGGCAAGCTGACCCCGGAGGCGATCAACGCGGTCGGCAATGTCCAATCGACCGGCGCCGCCCTCTACACCAGCTTCCTCCTCCCGGTCGAAGTGACATCGGTCTTGCTCCTGGTGGCGGCCGTGGGCGCCGTCTACCTGGCCATGCGGAGGATCCGCTAGGTGCCGGTTCCGGCCTACAGCTTCCTGATGCTGAGCGGGGTGCTCTTCACCATGGGCGCGATCGGCTTTCTGCTGCGACGCAACCCGCTGGTCGTCTTCATGTGCATCGAGCTGATGCTCAACGCGGTCAACCTCGCCTTCGCGGCGATGAGCCGCTACCTCAACTCGCTCGACGGGGTGGTGTTCGCCTTCCTGGTCATCACGGTGGCCGCGGCTGAAGTCGTGGTCGGGATCGCGATCATCGTACAGGTCTACCGCGCCGGACGGCAGATGGACGTCGACGAGCTCGACCTGATGAAGGAGTAGGGGAGAGATGGACGCGCTCGGACCGCTGGTCCTGTTGGCGCCGCTCGTCGGTTTCCTCCTGCTGGCGCTCTTCGGCCGCCTGCTGCCCCGCCCACTGGTGGGCTGGATCGGGGCGGGGGCGGTCGGGCTGGCCTTCGTGTTTGCCCTGGCCATCCTCAGCCAGGTGCTCGGCGGCCAGACACTCGACCAGACCTACTTCACCTGGTGGCAGAGCGGCGACTTCTTCGTGCCCTTCAACCTCTATCTCGATCCACTTTCCACGTTGATGATCCTGGTCATCACCGGCATCGGCTTCATGATCCTCGTCTACTCGATCGGCTACATGGGTTCGGATCCCGGCTTCGCCCGCTTCTTCGCCTACATGGATCTCTTCGTCCTCTCGATGCTGCTGCTCGTGATGTCGGGCAACCTGGTGTGGCTGATCATCGGCTGGGCCGGGGTGGGCCTCAGCTCCTACCTGCTGATCGGCTTCTGGTACGAGCGGACCAGCGCGGTGCTGGCGGCGCGCAAAGCCTTCGTGATGAACACCATCGGCGACGTCGGCATGGTCTTTGCCGCGTTCATGATCTTCCTCAACCTTCACGTCCTCGATTACCGGGGGCTCTTCAGCCGGGTGCATCTGCTTCCCAAGGGCGGCACGGTCATCACCGTCATCTGTCTGCTCCTCCTGGTGGGCGCGGTGGCCAAGTCCGCGCAGCTCCCGCTCCACACCTGGTTGCCGGATGCCATGGAGGGACCCACGCCGGTCTCCGCGCTGATCCACGCCGCCACCATGGTCACCGCGGGCGTCTACCTGGTGGCGCGTATGCACCTGCTCTACGATTGGGCGCCGGCCGCCGCCACCACGGTCGCCGTCGTGGGCGGCGTCACCGCTTTCTTCGCCGCGACCATCGGCACCTCACAGGTCGACATCAAGCGCATCCTGGCGTACTCGACGATGAGCCAGATCGGCTACATGTTCCTCGCGGTCGGCATCGGGGCCTATGCCGCCGGCATGTTTCATTTCATGACCCACGCCTTCTTCAAGGCCCTGCTCTTCATGGCCGCCGGCAACGTGATCCATGCCTTCCACGACGACCAGGACATCCGCCACATGGGGAACCTGCGGGCCGGCCTGCCGATCACGTTCTGGACCTTTCTGATCGGCACGCTCTCGATCAGTGGCTTCCCGCTCTTCGCCGGCTTCTTCAGCAAGGACGAGATCATCCGGGCGGCCCTGAGCGCGGCGGGCAGTGAGTTCTGGCTCGGCATCCTGGCGTTGATCACGGCGGGTCTGACCGCCTTCTACATGTTCCGGCTCTTCCTCACGGCGTTTGGCTGGGAGTGGCTGGCCCACGACGAACGCCACCTGCACGAGGCGCTGCCGGTGCAGACCATCCCGGTGATCATCCTGGCCGCCGGCGCGGTGGTCGCCGGCTACATCCCGGTGGCGAAGTTCCTCTCGCCGGTGTTCGGGCACGCAGCCGAAGTGGGGGCGGCGGCCTTCTGGGGGCTGGCGGCGCTCTCCGTCCTGGTCGGGCTGATCGGCTTCTTCTTCGCCTACCTTCTTTATGCGCGCCGGCCGGAGCTGGCCGTCGCCTGGCGGACGCGGATCGCTCCGCTCCACGCCCTGGTCGAGCACAAGTACTACATCGATGAGCTCTACGACCGGGTGTTCGTCCGCCCCGGCTTCGCCCTCGCCCGTTTCCTGAACGACGTGATCGAAACCCGGGTGATCGACGGCGCCGTCAACGGGCTGGCGGACTTCGTCATGGTCGAAGCGCGAGAGTTTCGCTTGATCCAGACCGGGCGGGTGCGCAACTACGGCCTGGTCATGCTCGGCGGTGCGCTGGGCGTGGTGCTGATCGTCGCCGCCTTCCTCGGCTACCTGCCGTTCAGGCTCGGCGGATGAGCTGGTTCACCCTCCCTGGCGGCGTTCCCTGGCTCACCCTGACCCTCGTGATCCCGCTCGCGGGGGCGCTGCTGGTGGCGCTCGCGCCGGCAGTCGCGAAAAACGTGATCAAGCAGCTCGGCATCGTGAGTGCGCTGATCACCCTGCTGCTGGTGCTCGCGATCATCGGCGGCTATCAGCATGGGATGGGCAACCTCCACTTCCAGTTCGAGGAATCGCTGAAGTGGATTCCGTCGGCCGGGATCAGCTATCACCTCGGCGTCGACGGCCTGAGCCTCTTCCTGCTCGGACTGAATGCGCTGCTGTTCCTGCTCGCGATCGTGGTCGCCGATCCGGTCACGCCGCGCTTCAAAGAGTTCATCCTGTTGTTCCTCATCCTGGAGGCCGCCACGGCGGGCATCCTGCTGTCGCTCGATCTCATCCTCTTCTACGTCTTCTGGGAAGCGATGCTCGTGCCGCTTTATTTCCTGATCGGGGTATGGGGCGAGGGACGGCGGGTCTACGCCGCCTTCAAGTTCTTGATCTACACCGTGATCGGCAGCTTTGCGATGCTGGTCGCCATCCTGGCGGTCGCCGCCATCAACTTCTCGCAGACCGGGAAGCCCAGCTTCGACTGGACCCAGCTGATCCTGCATCCGGCCTCGGGCTCCTGGCAGATGCCGCTCGGCCTGGGAACCATCGGCATCCAGCAGCTGCTCTTCATCGGGTTTGCGCTCGCCTTCCTGATCAAGATGCCGATCTTTCCGCTGCATACCTGGCTGCCGGTCGCCTACACGTCGGCCCCGATCCCGGTCGTCATCGTTTTTGCCGGGCTCGTCTCGAAGCTGGGCGCCTACGGGCTGGTCCGCTTCAACCTGGCGCTCTTTCCCGATGCGGCGCACAGCTTCGGACCCTTCCTCGCTCTGCTGGCAACCATCGGCATCCTGTACGGGGCCTTTATGGCGCTGGTCCAGACCGATCTCAAGCGACTGGTGGCCTACGCCTCGATGAGTCACCTTGGATTCATCGGGCTCGGCATTTTTGCCGCCAACCTGCTGGGCATCGAGGGCGCCCTGGTGCAGATGATCAATCACGGCGTGATCATCGCGGCCCTCTTCCTGATCGTGGGGATGATCGAGCGCCGAGCCGGCACCCGGCTGCGGGCCGAGCTGCTCGGGCTGGCCGCGGTCGCCCCAGTGTTCGCGGCGTTGTTCCTGATCGTCTCGCTGGCCGCGCTCGGGCTGCCGGGCCTCAACGGATTCGTCGGCGAGTTCCTGATCATGCTGGGCGCCTGGACCGCCTTTGTGCCCCTGGCGGTGGCGGCCGGCATCGGTGTGATCCTGGCCGCCTGGTACGTGCTGCGCTTCTATCAAGGCAGCTTCCAGGAGACGCCGCCGAAGCCGGCGGGGTTCACCGAGCTGCGCTGGGTCGATACCGGCGTGTTGATCCCACTGCTGGCATTGATGGTCGTGATCGGGATCAGCCCGAACTTCTTCCCGGCGGCGGTTGATGCCACGGTGAAGGCGCTGCCGGTGCTGTTGCGATGACGATCAATCTCAGCGGTCTGGGCATCGACTATGGCGTGATCCTGCCGGAACTGATCGTCGTCGGCACGGCGATCGTCGTCCTTTTCATGGATCTCTTCGTTCCTCCCGACCGACGGACCTGGCTCGCTGTCGCGAGCGCGGTCGGCCTGCTCGCCGCCGGCGTCGCCAGCATCCCGCTATGGGGTCAAAGCCGGGCGGCCTTTGGCGATACGGTGGTGGGTGACAGCCTGGCCGCCTTCTTCGACGTGCTGTTGCTGGCGGTCAGCATCGTCACCGTCGCGATCTCGCCCCGCTTCCTCCGCGCGCTAGACCTCGACTACGGCGAGTACTACATCCTCTTGCTTGGCGCGACGGCGGGCATGATGCTGCTGGCCGCGGCGACGAGCTTGATGACGATCTTCCTCGGCATCGAGCTGCTCTCGATCTGCCTCTATGTGCTCTCGGGATTCGCCCGCACGGAGCAGCGCTCGCAGGAGTCCGCGCTGAAGTATCTGCTCCTGGGCGGCTTCGCCACCGGGTTTCTGCTCTATGGCATGGCGCTCATCTATGGCGCCACCGGCAGCACCAGCCTGCGTGGGATCGCCGCTTTTGTCGGGTCCACCAATGGCGCCGCGTCCAATGTGGTCCTCCTGCTCGGCATCGGCTTCCTCTCGGTCGGGCTGGCCTTCAAGGCCTCCGCGGCGCCCTTCCACATGTGGACCCCCGACGTCTATGAAGGGTCGCCGACGATCGTCACCACCTTCATGTCGGTGGCGACCAAGTCGGCCGCCTTTGCCGCCGTTGGCCGGGTGTTCATCGCCACCTTTCCCTCGCTCGCCAGCCAGTGGTACTTCGCGCTGGCGCTGATCGCCATGCTGTCGCTGCTGATCGGCAACCTGGTCGCGATCACCCAGGACAACCTGAAGCGGATGCTGGCCTATTCCGGAGTCGCGCACGCCGGCTACATCTTGCTCGGCGTGCTGCCGGGGACGGCACAGGGATTCTCGGCCACCGTCTTTTATATCGCCGCCTATGCGGTCATGAACTTCGGCGCGTTCGCGGTCGTCACCGCGCTGGGGGCGGCGGGCGAAGAGTCAGCGGACCTCGGCTACTGGCGCGGCCTGTTCTACCGGCGGCCGTTCCTGGCCACGGTGATGACGATCTTCATGCTCTCGCTCGCCGGCATCCCGCCGACGGTCGGCTTCTTCGCCAAGCTCTTCGTGTTCCAGGCCCTCGTCAACGCCCATCTCTGGGCGCCGCTGATCGTCGCCGTCATCATGACGATCATCTCCTTCTATTACTACCTGCGCGTGGTCGTCACCATGCTGGCGACGCCTGATGATCTAGCGCCCAAGCCGGCCCGCGTTGGCGTCTCCACCGGGACGGTGCTCGGCGCCGCCGCGGCGGCCACCATCGTTCTGGGCGTCTTTCCCACCACGGTGCTCGACTGGGCTGGTCGTGCCGCCGCGTCTCTACACTTTTAGGGCGCCAATGACTCGACGAGACCACTGGCGATGATCGCGCCATCTCCGGTTCGTCCGGCCGTCACCGTCCAGATTCCGACGCGGCCGCTCTGGCTGCGCCTGATTTCGGGCGGCTGGCGCGAGCTGCGCAAGATGCGTACCGCCATCATCCTGCTCGCCATCCTGGGGCTGCTGGCCATCATCGGCACGCTGTTACCGCAATTGCCGCAGAACCCGCCGGGGGTGATGGGCTACGTCCTCCGCCACCCGGTAACGGCCCCCTGGTTCGCGCGCCTCGGCCTGTTCGATGTCTTCAGCTCCTGGTTCTTCATCGTCACCGCGGTGCTGATGTACACCTCGATTGGCGCCAGCATGTTCATCCGCGTCCCGGCAGCCTGGCGCCGCTGGAGAGACCGCCCCCAGCGGAATCGCGCCCTCTACGCGGAGATCGCCAGCATCGTCTTCCATGGCAGCTTCTTCATCCTGCTGGTGGGCGTGCTGTTCGGCAAGGTAGCCGGCTTCGTGGGGAATGCGGCGGTGGTGGAGGGGGATAGCTTCGTCGAGGCCCGCGCCAACTACGACAACCTGAGCGAGGGCATCCTGTCGACCAACCATGCCGGCTTCGAGGTGAAGGTCGACAGCTTCAACGCCAGCTATTGGCCCACCGGGTCGCCCAAGGACTTCACCTCTCGAGTCCGGATCTACGATGGCGGCCGGCTGGTCGAGAGCGCCAACATCCAGGTCAATCACTACGTCGATTACCA
>DASTJZ010000009.1:0-3716 GCA_035716185.1 Candidatus Dormiibacterota bacterium | reverse complement strand
CTCGATGGTGATCCGCAGGAACGGCCCGTAGACGCCCTGGACAATGTGTGTGATCGTGCCGGTCGCTGCCGTGAACATCAGCGCGAACTGTGCCGTCGCGGTGGCCACGTGTGCCGGAAATCCGAAAAAGCTGGTCAACAGGGGGACCTGGATGATCCCACCCCCGATCCCCAGCAAGCTCGAGAGAAAGCCGATTCCGAGGCTGAAGAGCGCGGCCAGCCCGAGATTGAATCGATATTCATAGGTGGTGCGCTCCAGATCGATGAGGCTGCGGCTGACGGTGAAGCGCGAATTCAGCCAAAGGGATAGCGAGCCACGGGGCCGGAGCAAGAGAAAAACCGATACCGCAATGAGGGCGATCCCCATCACGACGTCGAAGGTCCGCCGCGGGACAGACGCCACGACGATCGCGCCCAGGACGGCGCCAGGCACGGTCGCCGCAGCGAGGACGATGCCGGTCCGGTAATCGATGCGCCGGATGCGCGCGTAGCTCAGGGAGCCCGAACAGGCATTGACGAAAACGACGGCCAGAGAAATCGCGGTCACCTGCGTCGCCGAGAGCCCGGGATAAACGAAGAGCAGTGCCGGCACCAGGATGAATCCGCCGCCGGCGCCGATCAGGGTTCCGTAGGCACCCACGCCAAACCCCAACGCCACCCATCCGATCGTTCCCAGGATGTCAGGCATCGCCACTGCGCAAGAGTCTCACGTCGCTGCTAGCCTTTCCACGTCGTGGCGGGTGATGGCATCGACCTGAGTGGACGGCGAGGGCTCGTCACCGGTGCGGCATCCGGAATCGGCCTGGCGATCGCCACCCGCTTGAGCGAGCTCGGTGCCGCGGTGCTGGTCGCCGATCTACCGGGACCACGGCTGCAACAAGCCGCCGCATCGATGCGGAACGCGTCGCCGATCGCCGCCGACCTCACCAAGCGCGATGACGTTCATCGCCTCGCGCAGGATGCGGGTGACATTGACATCCTCGTGAACAATGCCGGATTCCAGCACGTCAGTCCGATCGAAGAGTTCGACGAGGCGAAATGGGACAGCATGATCGCGCTGATGTTGAGCGCCCCCTTCGTCTTGATCAAGATGCTCGTGCCAGGCATGTATCGCCGCGGCTGGGGACGAATCGTCAGCATCGATTCGGTCCACGGCCTGGTCGCCTCGGCGTTCAAGGCCGGCTACGTCTCGGCCAAACATGGCTTACTGGGTTTGACGAAGACCGTTGCTCTCGAGGCGGCGACGCATTCACCAAACGTCACCGTGAATGCGATCTGTCCCTCGTACGTGCGGACCCCACTGGTCGAGAAACAGATCGCGGATCAGGCCAAGCATCACGCGATCAGCGAGGGCGAGGTGATGGAGCGGATCCTGCTCGATCGCAATGCCATCAAGCAGCTGATCGAGCCCGAAGACGTGGCGACCATGGTGGCGTTCCTCTGCCGTGATGACATGTGGTCGATCACCGGCCGGGCGCTGCCCATGGATGCGGGCTGGCTCGCGCACTAGAAGAAGCGCGGCGATGCTCACCTGGAGCATCGCCGCCCCGTCGTCGATCAGGCGCGCGTGGGTGCGCCGACCGGCATCGCCGCCGCCGGCACCTCGTCGTACTCGGCCGAGATGTCCTGTTTCGACCGCTCCTTGACGGTCGCCACGGCAATCAAGGAGATCACCGCGCAGATCGCGATATAGACAGCAATTGCGACGCTCGTGTGGTAACCGGTCACCTTGATGCCGCCCGCACCAAAGATGCCCTTGGTGCCCGGAATGACGCCGCCGGCAAAGAGCAGCGCGGCGATGATCGGCGCCGGTCCACCGGCAAAGATCGATGCCAGCTGGTAGCCGATGGAGGCACCGCTGTAGCGAAGCCGGCCGGTATAGCTTTCCGCGATCAGCGCCGCCTGCGGACCGTACTGTGCGTCGTGCGGGATCAACGAGAGGAGGATCGCGAGGAAGATGAGGGGCGCGGCCTTCGTATCCAGCAGGCCGTAATAGATGAAGCCCCAGATCCCCATCGCCAACACGCCGCCGATGTACACCCGCTTGCGGCCAATCACGTCAGAGAGATAGCCGAAGAACGGGATCGAGATGAACGAAACGACCGCGGCGCAGGTAAGCGCCAGAAGGATGTAGTCGCGAGTCTGCTTCAGCGGCCCCGGACTTACCGCGTAGATGAAGATGTACGCCGTGAAAACGTAGAAAGGAGCCTGCTCGGAGGTTCGGAGGAAGGCCGACTGCAGAATCTCTCTCCAGTTCCGCCTGATGACCTCGCCCACCGGAGCCGGCTCGATACGCTTTTCATCAAGGAGCCGCTGGAAGAGCGGTGTCTCGAACACGCGGAGCCGGACATAGAGACCGACCGCAACCAGCAGAATGCTGAAGTAGAACGGGACTCGCCAACCCCAGGTCAGAAAGCCTTCCGGGCCGGCGATCTTGCTCATGATGTACAGGGCACCGTTGGCCAGCACCAATCCGACCGGAACGCCGAATTGCGGCCAACTGGCCCAGAAGCCACGCCGGCCGCGGTGGCCCCACTCCATGGACAGCAGGACCGAGCCACCCCACTCACCACCAACGCCCACGCCCTGGACGAAGCGCAGCACCACCAGGACGATGGCGCCCCAGATGCCAATCGCGGGCCAACCACCAATCGATTTGTAGCCGGGCACAAAGCCAATGAGGAATGTGGCGACGCCCATGAGCAACAGGGTTGCGATCAGGGTGGCCTTCCGGCCGATGCGGTCCCCGTAATGACCGAAGATCGCCGCTCCAATTGGGCGGGCGATGAAACCTACTGCGTAGACCAGAAGGACATTCAGGGTCGCAACGGCCGGGTCAGAGGTGGGGAAGAACAGCTTGGCAAAAACGAGACCCGTCGCCGTCGAATAGAGGAAGAAGTCGTACCACTCGATCGACGTTCCAACGGTGCTGGCGATGACCGCTCGTCTGAGCTGAGTCCGTTCGTCAACCGTCGCAGCGGCTTGCACTAACGATCACCTCTTTTGTTTGGTTCGATGTGAGGTACTCCCTCCCCACAACCGGGAGGCAGACGACGAGCACAAGCAACCGTCGCTTGCGGTTGACGACCACCTCCCCTCCAGGCGTGACCGAACCTGGGCGACATCAATTGTGCAACCAATCGTGACGCCCGACAAGGGGGTATTGTGTCAGCGGCCCTGCCAGACGGGTTTTCGTTTTGCCAGGAAGGCCTCAATTCCCTCCCGAAAGTCGGCCGACTGATAGCACAGCTCGATGAGGTCGGCATCGCTTTCGGCCGGAAGCAACCGGTTCCGGACCCGCAGCAGCGCCCGTTTGCTGGCCTCAAGGGTCAAGGGGGCGTTCTCGGCAATCGACTCCGCAGACGCCTGAACCCGCGGGAACAGCTCGTCCTCGCTGGCGACCACCTCCTTGAGGAAGCCGGCAGCCTGCAGCTCGGCAACGTCCATCAGCCGGCCGGTCAGCAGCAGGTCTTTGGTCCGCGAGAGGCCGAGGACGGCCACCAGGCGGGCGCAATTCTCCTGCGAGAGGCAGTTTCCCAGTGTTCGCGCGATGGGGACACCGAATCTCGCCGAGGGGCTGGCAATCCGCAGGTCGCAGCAAGTCGCAATGGCGGCACCGCCGCCCGTGCACGGCCCGGCGATGGCCGCGATGACGGGAACCCGGACCGCTTCCAGGGTTCCCATGACATGGCTGCTGTGCTCCTCGTAATCGAGAGC
>DASTJZ010000008.1:0-27990 GCA_035716185.1 Candidatus Dormiibacterota bacterium | reverse complement strand
AATCGAAGAACACGCCCGATCGGAGCAGTACCGGAAGCGCCGCCGGTCGAACCTCTTCGAACGCGACCTCCTGCTGACGGCAGTCGTGGATTCGTTCAAGAAGCTCGATCCCCGCTGGATGGCCCGCAACCCCGTGATGTTCGTGGTCGAGATCGGATCCGTGGTCGCGACCTATGTATTCGTCGCCGGACTGGTTGGACACAAGCGCGACGTCCCATTTGTCGGCCAGGTCGCCCTCTGGCTCTGGTTCACCGTCCTGTTTGCGAACTTCGCCGAAGCGCTGGCGGAGGGTCGTGGCAAAGCCCAGGCGGCCAGCCTGCGCCGGGCTCGCACGGAGACGATCGCCCGCCGGCTGGTGGACCACCAGGAGGAACGGGTCTCCGCGACCCAGCTTCGCATGGGCGATCGAGTCGTCTGCGAAGCCGGCGACGTCATCCCGGGCGATGGAACGGTCGTGGAAGGCATCGCATCGGTCGACGAGTCGGCCATCACCGGCGAGTCCGCGCCGGTCATCCGGGAGGCCGGCGGCGACCGCAGTGCCGTGACCGGCGGCACGCGAGTATTGTCTGACCGGATCGTAATCGAAATTACCGCGAACCCCGGCGAGACCTTCCTCGACCGCATGATCCACCTGGTGGAAAGCGCCGCCCGGCGGAAGACGCCGAATGAGATCGCCCTCGCCATTCTGCTGGCCGCCCTCACGATCATCTTCATGTTCGCCGTCGTCAGCCTGGAACCGTTCGCCATTTACGCCGGGTCGCCCGTGACGATCACCATCCTGGTCGCGTTGCTGGTTTGCCTGATCCCAACGACGATCGGCGCCTTGCTGTCGGCCATTGGGATCGCCGGCATCGACCGGCTGCTCCAGCGAAATGTGCTGGCCCTCTCCGGCCGCGCCGTCGAGGCCGCTGGCGACGTTGATACCCTGCTCCTCGACAAGACTGGAACGATCACCTACGGCAATCGCCAGGCGTCGGAGTTCATCCCCGCTCCGGGGATCACGATGGAACGACTGGTCGAGGTCGCCGACCTGGCCAGCCTGGCCGATGAAACGCCCGAGGGCCGCTCGATCGTCAACCTGGCGCATCGCTACGGCGCAAAGAGCCGGCAGCAGGCGGGCATGAGGTTCATCCCCTTTTCCGCCACCACCCGGATGAGCGGTGTCGACGTCGATGGCCGAAGCATCCGCAAGGGCGCGGTCGACGCGATCTCGACCTGGTGCGGCTGTCCGACACCGAAGCAGCTTCCAGAAGCCGTCCAGGAGCGGGTCGAAACCATCGCCCGCTCGGGCGGCACGCCCTTGATGGTGGCGGAGAACAACCTGGTGATGGGGGTGATCCACCTCAAGGACATCGTGAAGCCCGGCATCGCCGACCGTTTCGCCCAGCTGCGCAAGATGGGGCTGCGCAGCGTGATGATCACCGGTGATAACCCCTTGACGGCCGCGACCATTGCCCGCGAATCCGGGGTCGACGACTTCCTCGCCCAGGCAACGCCCGAAGACAAGCTTCGCTTGATCCGCAAGGAGCAATCGGAAGGCCGGATGGTGGCGATGACCGGTGATGGAACAAACGATGCACCCGCGCTGGCTCAGGCAGACGTGGCGGTCGCGATGAATAGCGGCACCCAGGCGGCCAAAGAAGCGGGCAACCTGATCGACCTCGACAGCGACCCGACCAAATTGATCGAGATCGTCGAGGCCGGCAAGCAGATGTTGATCACCCGGGGAGCGCTCACCACCTTCAGCATCGCCAACGACGTCGCCAAATATTTCGCCATCATCCCGGCGATGTTCGCCGGCACCTTCCCGGAGCTGAACGCGCTCAACATCATGGGGCTGCACAGCTCGTTCAGCGCCATCCTGTCGGCCGTGATCTTCAATGCCTTGATCATCCCGGCCCTGATTCCCCTCGCCCTGCGCGGCGTCCGCTTCCGGCCGCTGGGCGCTGCGGTGCTCCTGCGCCGGAACCTGTTGCTCTATGGCGTCGGCGGCATCATCCTGCCTTTTCTGGGCATCAAAGCCATCGACCTGCTGGTCACCGGCATTCATCTGGTCTAGGAGAGTTCACGAACCATGCTGGCAAATCTCGGCAAAGAGTCACTCGCAGCGCTCCGGCTGACGCTGGTGCTGGCCGTCATGTGCCTGATCTATGCCTTCGTCGTCACCGGGGTCTCCCAGGTGATCTTCCACGATCAAGCCAACGGCAGCCTGATCACCAAGGACGGCCAGGTGGTCGGGTCCAGGCTGATCGGACAGGAGTTCACCGACCCGAGGTATTTCTTCGGCCGGCCCTCGGCGACCCTCAACGACGCCGGGACGAAGCCGCAGCCTTACAACGCGGAAAACTCGACCGGGAGTAACCTCGCGCCGTCCAATCAGGCGCTCATCGACCGGGTGAAGAAGGCGGTCGACCAGATTCGCAAAGACAACCACCTTGGGCCGAACGACCGGGTGCCGGTCGATTTGGTGACGGCCGACTTCACCGGCTTCGATCCCGATATCTCCGAGGCTTCGGCCCTGTTGCAGGTCAACCGCGTCGCCGCGGCGAGGCAACTCGATCCCCAGCGCGTTCGCCAGCTTGTCGAGGCCCAGGTCCAGGGGCCGAATCTATTCGTCTTCGGGGAAGCCCACGTGAACGTCTTGCTGCTTAACATGGCTCTCGATGGAGGAGCCGCCGGCTAGCATCGTTCCGACCCGGCACCCAGCCGTCGCCGCGACCACAGCTCGGGGCCAGCTGAAGGTCTACCTGGGCGCCGCACCCGGTGCCGGCAAAACGTTCGCCATGCTGCGCGAGGGCCGGCTGCGGAAAGAGCGCGGCGATGACGTCGTCGTCGCCTACGTCGAGACATACGGCCGGCCTCGAACCGAAGAGCTCCTGCTCGGACTGGAGCTGGTCCCGCGCCAGCGCATTCCCTATCGAAGCACCGTGCTGGAGGACATGGACCTGGACGCGATCCTCGAGCGCCGTCCCAAGGTCGCCCTGGTCGATGAGCTGGCACACACCAACGCCCCCGGGCTGAAGAACCAGAAACGATGGCAGGACGTCGAAGCGCTGCGGGACGCCGGCATCGACGTCATCTCGACGCTCAACGTCCAGCATGTGGAGAGCGTCAATGACGTCGTTCAGAAGATCACCGGCATCGTGCAGCGGGAGACGATCCCTGACCGAGTGCTGGATACCGCCGACGAGATCCAGTTCATCGACATCTCACCCGAGGCCCTGCGCAAGCGGATGCGCCACGGCAACATCTACCAGGCCGATAGGGTCGAGACCGCGCTCGGCAACTTCTTCCGCCCAGGGAATCTTGCCGCCCTCCGAGAGATCGCCCTGCGCCTGGTCGCCCAGTCGATGGCAGCGTCCCGGCTCGTGCTGGCGCCCGCAGAGGACGTCCTGGTTGCCGTGTCCGGAACCGAGAGCTCCGAGCCGCTCATCCGGCGGGCAGTCAGGGTCGCCCGTCAGCTGGGCGGGCTCTGCATGGTCGTGATGGTGGGGATCGAGGGTGAGGTAAATGCCGAACGCTACCAGCGGCTGGCTGCCCAGCTCGGGTGTTCATTTGTTGCGCTGGGCGGACAGGAGGTGGCGAAAGGCATCATCGAGGCGGCACACCTGGCCAACGTGCGCCACCTCTTCATCGGGCAGCCACGGCGGATCGGATTCGCTTCGCGATGGCGGAAGACGCTGGCGGATCAGATGATCGATGCCTTGTCGTATATCGACCTCCACGTCATCGCGCGGCAGCATGTCGCCCCACCGACTCCGACCGACGATGGCCGGCGCCGCCCCGAAGACCTGCTCCAGTCACAGCCGCGCCCCGGTCGCAGCGCACGCGACGTCCGGGTCTATCTCGGGTACGCCGACGGCTCGGGGACGACAACGGCGATGCTCGATGAAGCCCGCCGCCGCCGAGCTCGCGGAACGGATGTCGTCGTTGGGGCCATCGCGCCGCGGGTGGCAGCAGAGAAACTTGCTGGCCTGGAGATTCTCGGCGGACCGAACTCGCCAGCCGGACGGGATCGCCTCGACGTCGAGGCCGTCCTCGCCAGAAATCCCGACGTCGTGGTGATCGACGAGTTGAACGGTCTCGACACGCAGGGCCATTTGCGGGCCGAGTCGATCCCGCGCTTTCTCGAGGCTGGCATCACGGTATTGGGCACGATTCATCTGCTCGATCTGGCCAGTTTTCGCGAGAGTTACGCACCGCTATTGAAGGATCGGGCGCCCGGACCCGTCCTTCCCGACGATGCGCTGATGCAGATCGACGAGCTCGAGATCGTCGACGTCACGCCATCGGTGCTGGTCGAGCGGCTGCGTCGGGGCGAGATCATGCCGCCGGCCGAAGCAGCCCGTGCGCTCCAGGCCGAGTTTCGCCCCCAAACCCTTTCGGCGCTTCGCGAGTCGGCCTTTCGCGTGATTGCGGATCACACCGACCGCCGGCTGGTGGCCTACATGCGTGAGCGCCACATCGACCAGCCATGGGAGGCGCGGCCGAGGCTGGTCGCCTGTATCCCGCCGAAGCCCGGGCTGGAGGCGCGGATTCAGCGGGTGGCCGCCTGGGCGGCGCGCGCCTCGGCGCAGCTCACCGTGGTCAGCGTGCGTCCGTCTCGCCTCCGCGAAGATCAGCGCCGCGCGCTGGGTGAATATGCCGCACTCGCGCATCGCGAGGGCGGCCAGTTTGTCAGCCTCTACAGCGGGGACGTGGCCAAGGCGCTCGCCGAGTTCATCAGAAAAAACCTGAACACCGAGATCGTCCTCGGCCGGCGGAATCGGTCCTGGCGGCCATGGGACACCACGGCACGGCTGATCCGGATGCTCAGCGACGTCGACGTACACATCATGCGACGAGACGAGTCGCTTAAGCCGGTGCCGATTGCGCCTCTGCCTTCGGGATCGTAAACCGGAACGTCGTCTCCCCTGGCTTGGCGTCCTCGAGCACGATGGAGCCGGCGTGAGCCTCGACCAGCCCACGGACGATGGATAAGCCCAGTCCCGTTCCGTCGCCCGCATCGGATGGGCCGCGAACGAAACGATTGAATAGACGCTCGCGCATATCGGCCGGAACTCCCGGGCCCCGATCGATCACGCGGATCGCAACTCTGCCCGGCTCCTCCTGGCTGACCCGTACCGTGATCGGCGTCCCGGCGGGCGCGAACCGGTTGGCATTGTCCAGCAGGTTGTCAAAGACCTGGCCGAGGCTGGTCCAGTCGGCGAGCACACTCACCCCGGATTCCTTTGGATCCCATTCGACCTGGCGATCCGGGGCGATCCGCTTGAGACGCTCGCT
Source organism: Candidatus Dormiibacterota bacterium (assembly GCA_035716185.1). Lineage (GTDB taxonomy): Bacteria > Chloroflexota > Dormibacteria > CF-121 > CF-121 > CF-13. Next base: position 22,707 of record DASTJZ010000008.1, on the reverse strand, counting down.
GGCCGCGGCCACGGCGTCACCGACCTGCACGGGCTCCAGGGTCAGATGGAGGGCACCGCTCTCGATCCGGGCCAGGTCGAGCATGTCCGCCAGCAGCCGGTTCAACCGACGGGCTTCGGTCGCGATCGCCTCGACGCGGTAGCGAACCGAACTGTTCATCTCCTGGGTTCGCAGCATATTCGTGCTATCCGTGAGGATGGTGCTGATCGGCGTGCGCAACTCGTGCGAGATGGTGGCGAGCAGCTCGCGCAGATCCTGTTCAGCTTGCTGGAGCAGCTGGACCTGCTGTTCGGTGCGCGCCAGCCGCACCGCGGATTGCGCCGCCTGCGCCTGGTCACGGTTCAGCCGAACCAGCTCGGCATTGGCCTTGCGGAGATCATCGGCCAGCCGTTGGGCTCGCAGTTGCACTTCGCGACGGCGCCCGACTGCGAAGCCAATCACCCCGGCCGTCCCGAAGAAGATCGTCAAATTGACCAGGTCCGTCTCGTCGGCGATGGTCAGGGTGTGAGCCGGCGGCACGAAGAAGTAATCGACCAGGAGAAAGCTCACCGCGGCAGCCAGCAGCGCCGGCCAAAGACCGCGGAAGACCGCAATCACCGCCACCACGGCCATGTAGAGAAAGACATACTCGCGACTGGACGAGCCGGTCTGCAAGAGCAGCACCGTCAGGGCCGCCGGCACCACGACGGCAGCGATGGCGACGGCGATCTCCTCGAGCTGATCCCGCCTGATCACGCCCACAGTGTGGCGCATATGGCCGTCAGATCACGGCTTGGGAAGCCTGGCAACCGCGTCCCTCAGGGCGGTTAGCTCGCCAAGCTCGAGATCGAGCAGTTCGGGCGGCGGGACATACATCCGTTCCACGTTCTTGGCCATGAGCCGGGCGCCCTTCGGCGTCAGCATGACCAGCCTCGACCGCCGGTCGCTCGGATGAGGTCGCCGTTGGACCAGCCCCTTCCCTTCCAGGCGGTCCACGATCCAGGTCACGGTCGAGGCATCGAGCTTCCACTCCTCGGCCAGAGCACTCATGCTGCGGCCCTCGGTCGAGCTGAGGCTCTGCAGCGTGCGAGCATCGTTCGGGGTAAGGCCGGTCTCGCCCAGGTAGCGGTTTCGCTGCGGCGCGGTGGCAATGATGAAGTCGAAGATCGACCTCCAGACATCTGCGGCGACGGCGGCCTTATTGCTGCCTGTCCTGGCCATGGCTCCATCGTACCCAATGTCAACCCTTTGCTCCAACTGCTCCGATTATGCGATGCATCAGATATTTGCATTACTCAAAGCATTTGTGGTAGAACAGAGCGAGCGAGCCGGAAGGAGGTCTCGCAAGGAGGTTGCAATGAGTACGAGGCTGATCTATGAACTGGCGCTCTTTCTCCACATCCTTGGCGCATTCGGCCTGATCGCCGCCCTCTCGGTCGAATCGGTGGCGCTGCGCGGACTGCGGCAGGCCGAGAGCGGCGATGCGGCTCGCGCATCCCTGCGCGCCATGCAATTCGTTCCGCCGCTGGGGGGAGGTTCAGGCGCGCTGATCCTGGTCACCGGGCTGTACATGACGGCCACGACCTGGCACGCCCAAGGCTGGATTCTGGTCGCCATCGCCGGACTGGTGTTGAACGCCCTGGCCGGCGCGCTCGTGACCCGCAGCCGGATGACGATCGTCGGCCCGGCTGCCGGGCGCGCGGTCGGTCCGTTGTCGGGTGAGGTTCGCACGATCCTGCATGATCCGCTCCTTCTGGCCTCGCTGGGGTTCCGGCTGGGAACGGTGCTCGGAATCCTCTTTGTCATGACCGTCAAGCCGTCCGCCCTCGTTTCACTGGCAGTCGTTCTCCTCGGCGGATTGCTCGGACTGCTGATTACGCAAATGTCCTCCAGGAGAACAAACCGTGAGCTCCGCGCCCAGAACGGTTGAACAGGCGGCCGTTGCGCCGCCCGAGCGGCGCTGGCTCGCCCTCTCGATCATCGCGGTCGCACAGCTCATGGCTGCTCTGGACGCGACCATCGTCAGCATCGCCCTGCCTTGGGCGCAGCGCGCCCTCGGCGCGTCGGATGCCGAACGCCAATGGGTGATCACCGCCTACACGCTGGCGTTTGGCGGCCTGCTCCTGACCGGCGGGCGGATCGCCGACACCCTTGGACGCAAGCGCACGTTTGTGATCGGACTGGCCGGCTTCGCGCTCGCGTCGGCGATTGGTGGATCGGCCGGCACGTTTCCGATCTTGCTCGCCGCTCGGGCAGCGCAGGGAGCCTTCGCCGCCCTGCTCGCCCCCACCGCCCTGTCGCTGCTGGCCGTCACGTTCACCGAGCCGCGTGAGCGCGCACGAGCCTTTGCTCTCTACGGCGCGATCGCAGGCAGCGGTGCCGCGATCGGCCTGCTGCTCGGTGGGGTGCTGACCCAGTACCTCAACTGGCGCTGGTGCCTCTATGTCAACGTTCCGATCGCGATGGGCGCCGCCCTGGCAGGATGGCGGTTCTTGAGCGGAGCGGGCGGCACCCCGAGCCGGCGCTTCGACATTCCCGGCGTCATCCTTGGGACCGGCGCTCTAGCCTCGCTGGTCTATGCCTGCTCGCGGGCCGTGACGGATGGATGGCAGTCGGGAATGGTCATCGGGTTCGTGTTGACGAGCGTCGTGCTCCTCGGCGCGTTCGTCTTGCGCGAGGCGCGCACCAGCGCTCCCCTTCTCCCCTTGGGGATCGTGCTCGACCGCAATCGCGGCGGAGCCTACCTGACGGTGGCCTTCACCATCGCGGCCATGTTCGGCGCGTTCCTTTTCCTGACCTATTACCTGCAGGTCGTCCTGCGATATTCGCCCGTCCAGGCCGGGCTGGCGTTTCTGCCGCTGTCGCTGGCCTCGCAGGCGGGTTCCTGGGGTATCGCCAGCGTCCTGATGCCGCGCATCCCAGCTCGGGCCATCATGGCCCCGGGCGCGCTGGTCGCTGCGGCAGGGATGCTGGTCCTGAGCTGGATTGGGGTCGACAGCGGGTTTTTCTCCCATGTTCTGCCGGCCGAGATCCTGATTGGCATCGGCGTCGCCTGCGTGATGGCACCGGCCTTCAACGTCGGCACCTTCGGCGTCGATCCGCGGCAGGCCGGCGTCGCCGCGGCCACCGTCAACGCCGCCAGCCAGGTTGGCGCGTCAGTCGGCACAGCGATCCTGAACACGATCGCGACCACCGCCACCGCCGCGTACCTGGCCGCTGGCCGTCCTTCAGCAGGACTCGTCCGCCAGGCTCTGGTTCACGGCTATTCCAGCGCGACGGTCTGGGCGGCAGCAATCCTGGTTGTGGCGGGGGCCGTAAGCTTCACTCTGATTGCGGCCGGGCGAGCAAGGCACTGATTGGGTACACCTATATACCTATATATGAACCCACTCCCCCGCCCTCCCCTCAAGGGGGAGGGAGATAAGGCCAAGGCAGCGCTGCGGACATCGGGCTACCGGCTGACGAAACAGCGCCAGCTCGTTTGGGACACCCTGCGTCGCACCCGCCGGCACCTGAGTGCCGACGAGATCGGCGGCGCGCTGCGCCGGCAGGAGCAGGCGGTAGACATGGCCACCGTCTACCGGTCGCTCGACGTCCTCCAACGGCTGGGGCTGATTCGCTCGAGCCGGCTGGGCGAGCGCCAGTATTTCGAAGTCGCCGAACCCGGTGAGCATTACCACCTGGTCTGCGACGAGTGCGGCAGCGCCAACCACATCGAGGGCGAAGACCTGGCGCAGGTGCTACGCCACATCACCGATGACCACCGGTTCGCCGTCCGCAGCGCCGACCTGATCGTGCACGGCTGGTGCGAGAAGTGCCAAGCCAAGGCGGCGGACGGGCGGTGACGCTTCGGTCACAGATGCGAGCGACTATTGCAATTGACTTGCAATAGCCCGCTATACTGAATCTCGCAGTGGACAGCGCCGCGCAACTCAACGACGAACGGGCGCACACCCTGCCCTCGGTCTCCCTTAGACGGCGCGCGGCCGAGTCCACGGTCACCCAGCGGCTGGTCGGCGTGTTCAGCGCCGTCGGCCTGCTCCATATCCTGGGGTGGGGCGGCCTCCTGTTCCTTGTCGGCCCCCGTTACCCCGCCTTAGCGGGGGCTGGAATCCTCGCCTACACCCTCGGCCTCCGGCACGCGTTCGACGCCGACCACATCGCGGCCATCGACAATACCACCCGCAAGCTGTTGCAGCAGGGCCAAAAACCGATGGGCGTCGGCTTTTTCTTCTCGCTCGGTCACTCGACCGTCGTCTTCGTGATGGCCATCGCGCTCGGGCTCGCGGCCCAGTTCGTGACTCAGAACATCAACAGCTTCAAGAGCGTGGGTGGCGTGATCGGGACCAGCGTGTCGGGCGTCTTTCTCTACGTAATCGGCATCATCAACCTGGTTGCCCTGATCGGCATTATCCACGTCTTCCGCAACTTGCGGCGGGGCCGCTACGATGCAGCCGGGCTCGATGAGCAGCTCATCACCGGTGGCATCATCTTCCCATTTCTTCGTCCCCTCTTCCGCTTCATCACGCGGAGCTGGCAAATGTATCCCATGGGCGTCATGTTCGGACTGGGTTTTGATACCGCGACGGAGGTCGCACTGCTGGCCCTGGCCGGCGGGTTTGCCGCAAAGGGGTTGCCGATCTGGGCGATACTTCCGCTCCCAATTCTGTTCGCCGCCGGCATGTCCGTCATGGATACCGCCGATGGCGCCTTCATGGCCAAGGCCTACAACTGGGCGTTTTCGAACCCGATCCGAAAGGTCTTCTATAACCTGACGGTCACCGGACTGTCGGTCGGGGTCGCGCTCTTCATCGGCACGGTCGAGCTGCTACAGGTGATCTCGGGGCAGCTCGGATGGAGCGGTGGGTTCTGGAACTTCCTCAACAGCTTCGACTTGAACAAGATCGGGTTTGGCGTGGTGACGATTTTCGTCGTCGTTTGGGCCGTGGCCCTGATCTACTGGAAGGTTTCCCACGTGGAGGAGCGCTGGGGAGAGCTCCTCAAGAGCTAGAAGCGAAAGCGGGTCGCGCCGAAGGGCTCGGCGTAGAACGCGCCATAGCCGCCGAGGTTCCTCTCGGCCGTCGGTTGTTGGTCCGCCATCGTTACGCTGGGATCTCGACGTCTTCGATCGGTTGCTCGGCTGGGACCGAACTGACCGGACGCAGGAGCCCGACCGCCAAGACCAACGACACCAGGACGAGACTCGCGCCGATCGCCCACGCCAGGTGGTACCCGGCGCTCAGGGCAGGGCCCGTGCTCACGCCAGCGGCGAGCAACCCGCCAGTTCGGCTGGTCGAGACCGTAGCCAGCACCGCGATGCCGAGTGCGCCGCCGACCTGTGCCGTGGTGTTGAGCAGCCCGGATGCCAGCCCGGAATCGGCCGGGGTGGCGTCGGCCATCGCCAGCATGGCCAGCGAGGGGAACGAAAGCCCACCGCCCACGCCGATCAGGATCATGGGAAGGAGGAGATCGCGCACGTAATCGCCGTACACGGGGCCGCGCGCCAGGAGCACGAGCGCGGCGGCGATCAAGACCTGGCCGGCGATCAGGACGCGCTGCGATCCAAACCGCATGATCAATCGCGCGGTGCCGTCGGCCGAAAGCGCACCCATGGTCACCGCGACCGGTAGAAACGCGAGGCCAATCGCCATCGGACCGTAGTGGAGGACGCGCTCGAAGTCGAGCGAGCCGAGAAAGAACATGCCGAACATGCCGACCACCATCAAGCCCTGCATGACGTTCGAGACCGACAGTGTTCGGGACCGGAACAGCCGCAGCGGCAGGATCGGATTGCGGACCCTCGCCTGCCGAGCGACGAAGGTGACCAGGAGCACGATGGCCACCCCGCCGAAGCCGACCGTCTGGATCGACCCGAGCCCGTAGACGTTCGACTCGACAATCCCGTAGACGCCGAGCATCAGGGCCGCGGTAACGAGAAAGGCCCCAAGCCAGTCGGCGCCCTCACCGATCCCAAGCGCGACATCCGTCTCCACGAACCGGGCCGCGAGCAGCGCCGTGACGATGCCAATCGGCACATTCACGAAGAAGATCCAATGCCAGCTGATGGCCTGCGTGATCAAGCCACCGGCGAGCAGGCCGATGGAGGCACCCGCCGAGGCGATGAAGGCGAAGATGCCCATAGCGCGGGCTCGTTCGCCGGGCTCGGTGAACATCGTCACGATCATTCCCAGGATCACGGCCGAGCTCAAGGCGCCCCCGATGCCCTGGATGAAACGGGCGACGATCAGCATCGGCTGGTTGACGGAGAGGCCGCACAGGATCGACGCCGCCGTGAAGACGCCCAACCCGATCATGAAGATGCGCTTGCGGCCAACCAGATCGCCGACCCGGCCGGAGAGCAGGAGCAAGCCGGCAAACGCGATCAGATAGGCGTTGACCACCCAGGCCAGGCCGGCCTGTGAGAACCCCAGATTCTGCTGGATGGATGGCAGCGCGACGTTCACGATGGTCCCGTCGACGACGATCATCAGAAAGCCGGAGCACAGGATGAAGAGCGCCAGCCAGCGTGCTCTGCCTGAGGGCTGCGGGCGTGGGATTTTGATCTCAGCGATCGCCATAATTGGTGCTCCCTCCTTCCTGATCGTCATGCCCTTTAGACTCCGGCCGGCTCGAAACTCATCGGCCCGTTCGGGCTGCTTACAGACCCGTAGAAACACGAAAAAGGGCGTAACTATTCACCCGGAGACGGCCGGGATCGCCCGACAGCCAGTCCGAGTTCGTATTCGAAGCGGCGGAGTCCCGATATGCCAGACTTGACGCCGATGGAGGGCTTCTAAGTGGCGAGCCAACCGCAAGCCACCCGGTCCACGGCGAATCCATGGCTGGTGCTGCTCTTCCTCAGCCTCGGCTTCTTCATGATCTTGCTGGACACGACGATCGTCAACATCGCCATCCCCAGCATCATCTCGAAGCTCCACTCATCGCTCGACCAGGTGCTCTGGGTTCTGAATGCCTATCTGCTCGTGTATGCCGTCCTGCTCATCACCAGTGGCCGGCTCGGAGACCTGATTGGCCAGCGGCGGCTCTTCATCGCCGGCCTGATCATCTTCACGGCGGCGTCAGCCCTCTGCGGCCTTGCTCAGGACGGCAACCAGCTGATCGCGGCCCGCATCCTGCAGGGCGTGGGCGGCGCCATCCTGACGCCACAGACGCTGAGCATCATCACGATGATCTTCCCGCCCGAGCGGCGCGGCGCCGCGTTCGGGCTCTGGGGTGCGGTAGCCGGTGTCGCGGCTGTCACCGGGCCAACACTCGGTGGCTTCCTGGTGAGTTATGTCGATTGGCGGTGGATCTTCTACGTAAACGTGCCGGTGGGCATCATTGCTCTACTCGGCGCCTTCTTCATCGTTCCCGACCTCCGACCGGGGCGCCGTCATCGACTTGACCTCGTCGGTGTCGTGCTGGCCAGCGCGGGCTTGTTCGGCGTTGTCTTCGGCCTGGTGGAAGGACAACGGTATGACTGGGGCGCGTTCATGGGACCGATCACCATTCCCGAAGTCATCGCCGCGGGTGTGATCGTGTTTCTCGCGTTCATCGTCTACGAGCGGTTTCAGGCCGAGCCGCTCCTCCCGCTTTCGCTCTTTGGAAATCTGAACTTCAGCGTGAGCATCTGGGTGAGCGCGGTGGTCTCCTTTGGGTTGCTCGGATTTTTCATCCCGATGACGATCTTCTTGCAATCCGTGCTGGGATTTGATGCCTTCAAGGCCGGCCTCACGTTCCTGCCAATGTCGCTGATCTCGATGGTCACGGCACCGGTTGCCGGGAGGCTCTCCGATCGGTTTGGTGGGAAGTACATCCTGATGCTTGGACTGACGCTCTTCGCGGCGGGATTTGGCCTCGTCGTGTACCTGATCTCGCTGAGCGCCACCCAGGCGACGTTCTGGGGACCGGCGGCGATTGCCGGCCTTGGAATGGGCATGACCTTCGCCCCTTTGACGACCGTGGCGATGCGGGACATCCGACCGCAGATGGCCGGAGCCGCATCGGGGGTGCTGAACACCGTGCGCCAGCTGGGCGGTGCGGTCGGCAGCGCCGTGATCGGCGCGGTCTTGCAAACCCGGCTTGCGAGCGAGCTGCATGACCAGGCGGTCGCCTATTCCGGTCAGGTCAATCCGGCGTTCCGGAGCCGGTTCATCGATGGCTTTTCGCACGTCGCCTCGAGCGGCTTCAAGATCGGGGTGGGCCAGACCGGTGGCGTACAGCTGCCTGCCGGCGTTCCGCCGTCGGTGGCGCAGACCCTGCAGTCGCTATTTCGCACGGTCTTCGACCACGCCTATGTCAACGCCGTGCGACCGACGCTGGCGGTTTCGATCGTGGTTCTGGCTGTCGGCGCATTGAGCTGTCTGCTGATCGAAGATCGTCGGAAAGCCGCAGCCCGGGCAGACGTCATCGACGAGCGGGCACAGGCCGCGGCGACCTAGCCGCCCGGCGCTGCCGTGCGTTATCAATCGACGCGGTGGCGAGCTAGGCGGCTTTCTTCGGTCGCCGTGGACGGGCCGCTTTGCGAGTGGCCGCCGAGCGTGCCTGGGTGGTGCTGGATGCCTTTGATGTCGAGCGAGCCCGAGTACCGGACTGGGCGGCCTTCTGGCTTTTTTCCATGTGTTCGAGGTTCGCGCTCAATTTCTTGAGCCCGGCCTGGAGTTCCTCGACCTGCTGGCGAATGGCGCCCGCGCCGCGCCGAAACCATTGATCCAGGGTCGCGTCCGCCTTGCGGAGCACGGCCTCGACGCCATCCTTCTTTGAACGGGCCACACTGGTGGAACGCTGGCCCGCCGGGTTGCTTGCTGTATCGAACTCGAATCTCCTTGAACGAATCGACGGTACGGGAAACTAGTGAGGTGGCGATTCGCGATGGTCGGGTCGATCCGCTGGTGTTCACGATGCGCTGGCCGGTGCGGGGCTACGAGCTCGACAGCCGCGGCCATGTGAACAACGCCGTGTATCTCAGCTGGGCCGAGGAGATCGCCACCGCCCACGCCGAGGCGGCCGGCTACGGCCGCGAATGGTCGGCCGCGCGCGGCGGCGGCTGGGTGATCCGGCACATCGACATCACCTATCACCGGCCGGCCCTCTACGGCGACGAAGTCGAGGTGACGGTCAGAGTCGAACTGGTGAAGGGCGTCCGTGGCGTGCGCCGAACCACGATCCGTCGAGTGTCAGACAGCGAGCTGCTTGCCGAGCTCCTGACCGAATGGGTCTGGGTCCGTCTCAGTGATGGGCGGCCGGCCCAGGTGCCGCGCGAGCTGGTTGAGCTTGCTACTCCGGTGACCGAGGCGACGCTGGCTAAGCGCCGAGCGCGCTGATCTGCGCCGCCAGCCTGTCGGCCGGCGCAAACCCATGGTTGATCGTCCGGACCTGGCCATCGCGATCGAGCACCACCGTCGTTGGCGCGGTCAGCACGTTGAAGGCACGACCAACCGACGGCCTCTCCGCCATGTCGACACTCAGCACCCGAAGTCCGCGACCGAACTCCGCGACGACCGAGTCGACCGCTGGCCGCTGGGTGGTTCGACAAGCGGTGCAGCCCGGCGTGGAAAAGACGACCAGTGCCGGCCGACCGTCGGGGCGCTCGCCCAGCGCCGACCAGAGTGGGGCCGGGCTGTTGCGTTGCAGATGTTCGAGCTTGCGCCGGGAGACGGCCCGGACGATGCCCACACCGATGACGACCGCCAGCGCGGTCGCGAACAGGATCAGCGCCCGCTCGACCATCGGCTAGGCGCGCCCCAGGACGCCGCGCCGCTGGAGCTGCGCCACGATAAAGCAGAGACCGCAGAAATTCAGCGAGGCGTCGAGCGCCACCATGACCGCGATCGGTACCGTGATCACCCAGGCCAGCACCGCGTTGCCGGCGAGTAACACGACGGCCGCAATCAGCCACAGTGCCCCGCCCATGACGCGCGCGATGCGGCGGGTCTCGTGATCCTCATGGACGTCATCACGCCTGAACACCCCGGCGGGCTCCAGCACCCGCCAGACGATTTGGCGGACCACGTCGGCGGGCCACCAGAATCGCCCGACGAGCATGACCAGACCGGCGACCGCGATCAGCGTCGCGCCGGCGACGCCACCCACGAGCAGGCCGGCCGCCACCAGGACCACCATCGTCCATTGGTGGGTCTTGCGGGCCGTCCGGTCGTAGAGGGGCAGATTGATCGTGGCGTTGACCATAAGTTGACTGTGTAAGTCTACAAAGTCAGGAATCCGAGAGCGTCAGTCTAGGGGGCGGCGAGCCAGATCGTCAAGCTTGAATGAATCGAAGTGTGGCTATAAATGAATGACGATGAAGCGAACAGCCTGGCGTTGGGCAATCCCGCTGGGCGGCGGTCTGACCTCGGCCGGATTGATCGTCTTCGCCACCCCTCACGTGATGCCGATCCTGCGCCTGTTCCTGGGCCTGCTGGCCTTCGTGGTGATCGGCGGACAATCGGCCGCCTATCTCTGGTCGAGCGCGTCGGACCAGGGAAGCTAACTCGCCGGGTCGCGCGCCCTTCGACTGAGGGCTACAATGCGGCTATCGCAAAGAGTGACATCATAAACGTCGCCCAGCATGTTGGCACCGACGACGCCACCTTTACCGAGGTCCTGCGCGAGGCGGTCGAGACCGCGGAGCGGACCGGCGTTCGCTTCCTGATCCTGGGCGGACTGGCGTCATCCGTCGTCGGCCGGCCGCGCTGGACCCACGACATTGATTTGCTGGTTCGGCCCGACGACGCTCGGGAGATGCTGGCCGCCTTTCGAGCCGGCGGCTTCGACACCGAAGAAACCGATCCGATCTGGATCTACAAGGCCTTCAAACGCGACGTCATGGTCGACCTCATCTTCATGATTACGGGCGGGATCTACCTGGACCAGGAGATGGAAGACCACGCCATCGCCGGCGATTACCAGGGGATTCGGATCCGGATCCCCAGCGCCGAGGACCAGGTCGTGATCAAGGCCATCGTCCACCGAGAGGAAACCTCGCGACACTGGTTCGATGCCCTCTCCATCCTGGGACGGACCGAACTCGACTGGGAGTACCTGTTGCACCGGTCGCGCCTGGGAGCGCGCCGTATGCTGGCCTTGTTGATTTACGCGCAGTCGAGCGACATTCTCGTTCCCACCTGGGTGATTCACCGGCTCTATGAGGAGGTCTACCGGCAGTGACCGAACGTCCCGACTACCTCCCCGAGCGCATTCGCGACAAACTGATCCACGACCCTCGGGTTGCCGAACAGGACCTGAAGGTGGACATCCGCGAGCATCGGGTTATGCTGGCCGGCCACGTGTCGACGCCGGAAATCCGAGAACGCATAACGGAGGTGGCCCAGGAGATGCTGCCCGATTACCAGATCGTCAACGAGACGACGGTCGTCTCCGCCGCGGAGCCAGACGGCGAGGAGCCGGTCTCATGATTCGGATCGCCGCCGTCGGTGACGTGCATTACGGCGTGGGCTCGCATGACATCCTCCGGCCGAGCCTTCAACATCTGAGCGACCATGCCGACATCCTCCTGCTCGCCGGCGATCTCACGCGCTGCGGTGGGACGGATGAAATCGGACGGCTGGCCGATGACCTGCGCGGACTGAACGTTCCAGTCGTCGCCGTGCTCGGTAACCATGACTACCACGCGAATCGCGAGGACGATCTCACGCGTTTCCTCGAGGGCGCGGGAGTGAAAATGCTGGAGGGGACGGCCGTCACCATCGACGTCGATGGCGTCCGAGTCGGGATCGCCGGCACCAAGGGCTTCGGCGGCGGCTTCCGCGGGGCGCACGGCACGGACTTCGGTGAGCCGGAGATGAAGGCGTTCGTCGGTCACACCAAGCTGCTCTCAGACCGGCTGGAGCGCGCCCTCAGCGGTCTCGATGCCGATCTACGGATCGCTCTGCTTCACTACGCGCCGATCGAGGCCACGCTCGAGGGCGAGCGGCTCGAGATCTATCCCTTTCTGGGCAGCTACCTGATGGCGGAGGCGGTCGATAACGTCGGCGCCGATCTCATCGTCCATGGACATGCCCACAACGGCAGCGAGAAGGGGCGGACTCCCGCCGGCATTCCGGTCCGCAACGTCGCGCAGCCGGTGATCCGCCACGCCTACAACGTCTACACCCTGGACGCGCAGCGGCAGGTCGCGCAAGCAGCGGCCAGCTGATCGGGCGGCTAGCTCCCGGCGCCCTCGCGCAGTTTGAAGCGCTGGGTCTTGCCGGTCGCTGTCTTTGGCAGCGCCTCGACGAACTCGACCCACCGGGGACGCTTGTACTCGGCAATTCGGGAGCGGACGAAATCCTGGAGCTCGCGCGCTAGCTCCGGCGAGGCGACGTACTCGGCCGCGAGCACGACGTAGGCCATCGGCTTCTCCAATCCATCCGCGTCGCGGCGACCGATCACGCCCGCTTCCTGCACGGCTGGATGCTCGGCCAGGGTGTTCTCGATTTCGACTGGACTGACCCAGATGCCGCCGACCTTGAGCATGTCGTCGCCGCGACCCGCATACCAGTAATAGCCATCGGCATCGCGAGAAAACTTGTCCCCGGTCCGGATCCAGTGGCCTTCGATGGTGTCCTTGCTGCGCTGGTGCTTGTTCCAGTAGTAGGCGCAGATGCTGTCGCCCTTGATCAGCAGGTTGCCCACCGTGCCGTCGGGAACGTCGGCACCATCCTCGTCGACGATCCGCGCCTCGTAGCCGGGGACCAGCTCGCCGGCTGAGCCGGGCCGGACGCGACCCGGGCGGTTGGAGATGAAGATATGGAGGATCTCGGTGCTCCCGATGCCATCGAGAATCTCAACGCCAAACCGTTCTTTGAAGCGTTCGTAGAGCGCCCCCGGCAGCGCCTCGCCGGCGGATACCGCCTGCCGGACACTCGAAAGGTCGAAGTCGGCACCATCATGTTTGTGGGCAAGGAGCTGTCCGTAGTTCGTCGGCACGGAGTAGAAGAGGGTGGGCTTGAAGCGCTCGATCTGGGCGAAGACGTTGGGCGCCGTGGGAGGACCCGGCCAGAGGATGGTCGTTGCGCCGACGGCAAAGGGAAACGTGAGGGCGTTGCCCAGTCCATAGGCGAAGAACAGCTTGGCGACCGAGAAGGTCCGATCGGCGGCCGTGATGCCAAGGACGCCTTGCGCGTAGCAGACGACGGTATAGAGGATGTCGTGCTGCAGGTGAACGGCGCCCTTTGGAAATCCCGTCGTCCCGGACGAATAGAGCCAGAACGCTGCATCGTCCTTGCTGGTTTGGGCCACTTCGCACGTCGCCGATGTTGCCATCAGCTGTTCCAGTCCGCCCATCCCGTTGCTTGCCACGCCATCGACGATGATGTGCTCGAGATGGGGCAGCTCGTGGCGCGGGATGGTGGCCAGCTGCGGCAGAAGCGCCTGGCTGACCATCGCGAGGCGAGCGCGCGAGTCGTTGAGCATGTAGCGGTAGTCCTGACTCTTCAGCAGGGTGTTCGTCGGAATCGGGACGGCGCCGAGCTTCAGGGCGCCGAAGAAGGCATAGGCGAAGGCGGGCGTGTCGAGAAGAAGAAGTAAAACCCGTTCTTCGCGCCGGACGCCGAGCTCGCGCAGGCCATTGGCGACCTGGTTCGAGCGCTGCGCGACTTCGGCATAGGTGACCGATTCATCGCCACAAAGGATCGCCCTTCGGCCGCCGCGCCCCTCGCGGACGTGCCGGTCAACGAGATAGTCGGCGATGTTGAAGGTATCGGGGACATCAACGACGGGCGCTGCCGACCGGCGCTCGATCGTCGTCGCCATGCGCACAGTCTAAGTTCTGGCCCTGCCCCCAATGGGGGTTGGGGAGGGCCGGCGACCCCTTTAGTGCTCGCCTCCCCGACGGCCAATCTCGGCCATGTGGCTGCGGTTTCGACTGACGGCCTCGCCGCCCTTTTGACCAGCGTGGCGAGCCTCAGACGTACTGAATTCATGGGCGGTACCCTGCTGGTGAGCGGCTCGGCCGCCCTCGGCGGCGATCGCCCGCTGTCGCTGGTCGCTCATGCCGGCAAATCCTCGCCGCCCAGTCGAGGTGCGACGTGCTCCGGACGTCCGGCGCGAGGCCCTGGTACGCCGGCCCGACGATGCCCCAGAGCGGCTGCGACTGGCGCCACTCTTCGACCGTGAGGTGGTACGGCGGGACCGCGTCGAGGTTTTCTTCGAGGCACTACGGGAGCGCGTCGACCGGTACTTTGTGGAGCTCGACCGACGTCCAGTCGACCCGCTCTTCCGTGAGCGCTGAGACTTGGTTTCACCCTTCTCCCGACGGATTTTGTTTACGGTACGCGCCGCGACTTCCTCGGCCCGACCACCGTAGCGCCCCGATTTCTTTGCGCTTTGTTTGATGCGCTGATACTGTCGCTCCCGTTTCGGACTGGCTCCAGCCGGCATTTCAGGACCTCCTTCCCGTATTGGCACTAATGATTTAATGTTATCGATACTATCGTAAACCTGATATTACTACTGTAGCGTGTCGATCTGGTTGATCGGCGCAAAAGCACTCGGTGGCGGCCTCGCCGTGGTGGGCTTCTCGCTGGTCGCGGAGGCCGCTCAACCGAAGCGGTTCGCGGGTCTGTTTGCAGCTGCCCCATCGGTTGCGGTCGCCAGCCTGGCCCTCACAGCGTTTACCAAGGGTGGCGCCAGCACCGTGCCACTGGCGCAGGGCATGCTGATCGGCGGCGCGGGGATGGTTGCCTATTGCCTGGCCTCGCTCTATCTGATCGAGCGGCTGCACGCCCTGGTCGGGTCATTGCTGTCGTGGGTCGCCTGGCTGATCGTGGCCGGCGGACTCTACCTGCTGGTGGGCCGATAGCGTGCAGGGGAGATGGCTTCAGCGGGACGATCAAGAATCCGTCCGCTTCGACTGGTCGAAGATCCGCGAGGTCAAGCCGAGCGAACTCGCCATTCGGTTTGCCTTCGGGATCATCGTCGCGCTCGTTGCCGGCGTGCTGGGGACCGCTGTCGGCCCGAAGTTTGGCGGCCTCTTCCTCGCCTTCCCCGCGATTCTTCCGGCGAGCCTCACCCTCATCGAGAAGAAGGAGGGGATGACCAAGGCCTGGGCCGATGCCAGCGGCGGCGTGCTAGGCGCCCTTGGGATGACGGCATTTGCGCTGACCGCAATCCTGCTCTTGCGCTGGAATCCAGTGGTGGGATTGCTGCTGGCATTGGTCGCCTGGGCAGTGGTGTCGGTCGGCCTCTACTTCCTGTTCCGCGTTAGCGGTCTATTCCTGCGATCGGACCGGTTGGTGTCGAGGGCGAAATGACGGGCTCGCCGCTGCCGGCGACCGCCTTCCAGTTGGCGCCGTACTGCACGACCAGGCCGTCGGAATCAAGCTCGAGATCCGCTACGAAATTGCCGGAGCGATAGTGGTAGCGTAGTCGGCCAGCCGCTCGTACGACTGGTCGAGTCGCTCGATTTCGAGAGAACGCAATCGAATCCAGGTGGCGGTGACGCCCGCGATCTGCCCAACGCTCAGTCCCAGCCGCCGAATAGGCAGCGCATTCGTCGATGGTGACCACTCGATATCGACGTCGCTGCAGCCGTCGAAGCCAACGAGGCGATGACCGTCGCGCGTCCAGTGGCCGGCAGCACTCCGGGAGAGCCGAAGCGTTCGGCTGCCGCCATTTTCGAGTTCGAGTTCGAGCTCGCGCGTCGTCCAGCTAGCGTCAACCTGGATGCGATATCGCACCACGTATGGAATCTTCTCGTCGGCCTGGAGGATGAGTCCGTTGAGTTCAAAACCGCTATTGTCGGCGACCAGGATGAATCGTTCCAGGCTGGGCGTGATCAGCCCCTGCCACATGATCCAGCGCCGCCGCCCCATCCGCCTATTCTCGGTAAAATTGCGCGGTCGGGCAGATACCGAAGTGGTTAAACGGGACTGACTGTAGATCAGTTGGCCTAGCGCCTTCGGGGGTTCGAATCCTCCTCTGCCCATTTCCAACCCATATCGCTGCGTTTGCGCTTAGCTAAAATTGCCCCGCGCGCCGGGGTAGCTCAGTGGTAGAGCACGTCCTTGGTAAGGACGGGGTCGGGAGTTCAATCCTCCTCCCCGGCTCACTGCGGGGCGAGTCAGGACGCCCAGACCGGCAGCAGCCACGATCGAAACGAAGACCGCCGGCGTGTCGAAGACATCTCCACGAGTCAGAATTGTGATGCCGAGAACCCAGGCTCCTGCGGCGGGCGCAAACGCCAGCGCCCACCAGGGCCGAAATCTGATATCAGAGCTCCAGCCAGCAACGGCAGGGCTGCGGTCATGGCTCAGGGATTAACCTAACTATGGGCTGCTGCTACTGCGCCGCGTTACCGGCGACGGCACCTTTGAACGGCAACCTTCAGTCAGTGCGGCAAGTTCCTGCCCGATCAAATAATCGCTGGTTTGGATCATCGTCGATCGCATTCTTCATCATGCCCCTATGGTGGTTACCAAAGGCGAGTCCTTCCGCATGCTATGTAAGTCACGGTGGCGGGCCGAACACTGGAGGCGTTCACACCAGCCATCTAGTACGTACGTTCGGCTTGACTTTTGAAGCGACGCGGTCTTCAATGGGGCTCACTTTCACGCCGTTCTAGGTCGATGAGGGGGACATCGGTTGGGGGGTCGTCGGGCGCGCTCGGCGTACAGCTTGCAACGACTGCCTGCTGCAGTGTTTGTTGCCGTTGGCATATCCCTTGTCTTAAGCGGGCCGTTGAGCACGGTCGTGCAAGTCGGGCCACTACCCGTCAACGCGGCGACCCCGACGGGCAAGCCTACCAACGCCCCAGGCAAGCTCAACCTCTTCAATCCCGCGACCCTGGCAACGTCAGCTCGCCGCGCACCTGGGCTTGCCGCGGCGGCGGGCCAGACCAAGATTCCGCCGCCGGGCAACCTCCGGCATCCGGTGCCATTGCCAATGCAGCCAGCCGTGATCGACCTTGATCCGACCGTTTCGAGCCGCTTCCTCGGGAGCGATGGGCGCCTCGAGATCGACGTGCCTCTGGGCGCCGTCACTGCGGATGATCTCGTCGCTGCCGGCGGTCACCTCAACCTGTCCTTGCGGCAAATCGCCCCCGCATCGGGAAGCACCGGTGGCGGCAACGGTTTCTACTCGTTTGGAACCTACCTCGCCCAGACGGTCGACGGGCAGAAACACGAATGGACCCATCCACTTCGGAAGCCGCTGAGTTTCAAGCTCCATGTCAATCGCCACGAGCTGGCCTTCAACCTCCGAGGAGCCGTGCTGGTCTTCAACGGGGCCTTCCCACTGGACACCAACTTCAACCCGGACCCTGCCGGCCCATTTATCCCAGCAGCACAGGTCCATCTGAGCGCTTCGGCGTCAGTGAAGGCGACCTTTAATACCAGCGATTCCACACTGGTAGCGACGGCGAGCATGCCCAGTGATCCAGCCTTTAGCTTCAACACGGATTCCCCGGATGCCACATTTGGCAAGCCCGATGTCTTCAATGCCGACCTGAGTGCCGGAGCGCTCAGCGCCAGCTACCCCATCGAGGTCCCCGCAGGTCCCGGCGGACTGAAGCCGCCCATCAATTTGGTCTACAACAGTGCCGGTCTCAACGAGCAGCACAATCCTCAGGGGGCTGCGCCTTGGGTGGGCGAAGGGTGGAATCTCAGCCTGGGCTCGATCAGCTGGGCGGAGCACAACGTGGCCGCGGGCTGTGAAGCGAACGGAACGTGTGCCGGGGACAACTTTGAGAACACCTGGGAGCTCAACGATCCATTCGGGACGTCGGCCGAGCTCATCCCAGCAAGCCCGGCCTTCACCTCCACGAGCACCTTCTGTGACAAAACGAACATTCCGACGCCATCTGCGACGCCAGGCAGGTGGTATACGACGCCCGACAGCCACGCGAAGGTGTTCGACTATACGGGAACGTTCTCGTTACCCTGCACCATTGGCACCCAGTCCTTCACCCCGCCCTGTTTTCGCGTGTTCCTCCCCAACGGCATCATGGAAGAGTTCGGCTGCAGCAGTGACAACGGCGTGCCTCCCATGCAGTATTGGCCCTGGAGCGGCAACAGCAACGACGCCGTCAACCAGTGGCTGCTCGACCTGATCACCGACCCGCAAGGCAACCAGATCCATCTGAACTACCAGGTCGACACCGCGACCTCCTCCAGCCGCTCCTACCCGCGCGACATCGTCCTGTCATCGATCGAATGGGATGATCCCACCTGCCACAACGCACAATCTCGCTGCTCAAGCTGGAACCCGCTGATGCGCGTTAACTTCTCCGTCGACCACGCGGTCGGTCACGTGGCCGGTGCCAGCTGTCCGGCCAATGGGAACCTTCGCTGTGATGACCCGATCGATCTATCCGGGAGTGCGGGCATGGCCAATCCGCTGGTCCAGAACACTTACGTGCTCAACGACATCCAGGTGCAGGTTCGCTCGAGCGGGGGCACAACGGCCTGGAATACGCTTCGCGACTACCAGCTCTGGTACGACCAGAGCAGTCAGACGACGATCACGGATCCAGTGACTGCAAAGCAGGAGTCGGTGGCGGGCAAACTCACGCTCAGCCAGCTCGCTGATATTGGTGACGACAACGCCTCGACGCTGCCCACCCGGACGTTTGGCTACACCAAAGTCACCCGCTACTACGAGGATGACGCCTGGTCGACGGCCACCACCAGCAACTGTCCATCCTGGAACAAAGGGCAGAGCGGTATAACGTGCGCGCTCCTGTGGAGCCAGAGCTACGACGGCAACAGCTGGTACCTGGCATCGGCCAGCAACGGCCTTGGGTTGAGTCAGAGCTTTGGTTGGATCCTGGCTCGGAACAACACCCACGGCGTCAACGGCGGTGGCGCCAACAATACGAATCCGTTCTACTGCACCCAGGCGTCCAGTACCGTGCAAAGCAGCTATCCGTGCGACGAAGCCGATGACCAGAGTTGGAGCCGCGTCGTTTTGACGCAGCAGAGCGGCACCGTCCTCCAGCAGTCGCAAGGCGGGCAAGGCGGCAACCAGGCGGCGACACCCGTCAACAGCACCATTTCCTACAACTACGCCCTGGCTCAGTACCGGTTCAACGCCTGCTCTGACTGCTTCTATGGCTTTTATTGGGGCAACCAGAAGGACGGGGACTACGCCGATTACTACAACAGCAAGTTCATGGGATTTGCGCAGGCCAGCCTCTCGCGACCAGACGGTTCGGCCGAGATCCACAAGTATCACTCGTCATTGGGCTGGGGCGTGTATGACTGTGCCCAGGTCAGCTGCGCCGTCGACACCGGGCCGCCACACACCTGGTGCTATCAGGTCGTGTGCCAGGCTGATCCGTGGTGGCCGCTGTCCAACTCGCAGACGAACATCGATGGGACGGCAACGACTGTCAACGCCCTGCATGGGCATGAGTACCTGGCCGACTACACGGACACGAACGGCACGACCATCCTCCACGAGGTCAAGACGCTGTACAACGCCCTCTGCCGTCCAGTCGCGGTGGCCTCTGGATCGCCGTCGAATGGCTACGGTAGTTGGGACGGGCAGCTCGTCAGCGAACTCGATCCGAGCAACCCTGTAGGGCTCTGCGACATCCAGACTGCGCAGGTGGTCGTCGCTGATGAGGGGACGGTTGGATCATCGGTGCCGCAGAAGACGACGACCTACACCTACGACAGCTACGGGCGGATGAGCTCCCAACAGAGCAGCAGCAACGATGGCACCGCGACGGGGAGCCCAATCACGATCGTGCACAAGCCCACCTACGCGACCAACGACAATATTGCGTCCTCGTCCACCAGCGCAACGGGAAGCTACCTCGTTACCTTCCCGGCCTTCACTGACACCGAGGACAGTGCCGGCAACCGTACCCAGTGCAGCTACACGCTCTACGACGGGAATACGAATGAAGGCTCGAGCTCGATCAGCGCCGGTCTGGTGACCTCGGTCAACCGCTATACCAACTGCGGCACTCCGGCGAACAGCTTCAACGATCGAAGCGGAAAAATCAGTGCCTCACAGTTCTACGACAGCTCGGGGTACGGAAACCCGGTCGCGACGAAAGATCCCGACGCAAACGCCGTCAGTGGCACGCATGTCGGCTGCACCATCGCGGGGACACCCTACAGCACGTGCACCACCTACGACAGCACCTATGCCGCACTTCCGATTTCGCGCAGCAACGCCCTCAACCAGACGGCGCAGACCAATTTCCAGTCGCCAAGCACCGCCACGGCCGCTGGTGGCTTCGGCCTGTGGCCGATGTCGTCCGCCGATGTCAATCAACAGACCACCGCATTTACCTACGACCCGCTGGGCCGGCAGACGAGTGTCACCCCGCCACCGATTCAGAACGAAGCTGCCGGGCTCACCACCTCAACAACCTCCTACGAAAGCTGGTGTACAGGATCGGCTGCCCAAAGCCCGTGTGTCGAGGTCGATCATAACCAGCGACCCGGAAACGAGGCGGGTGGGATATACGTGCCAGTGTCGGCAACCCGCATCTGCGATACCCGCACCGGAAGCGGAACCTCGTGCGCTGGGCAGACACTCGCCGCAAACACCACACTCAATTTGAAAGTCACGGGACAGGGAGGTATTCCAAGCAGCGGCGTCGCAGCTGTGGTCCTGGATGTCGCCGTCACCAACCCAACTGCAAGCGGCTATCTAACCGTGTATCCAGCCGGGTCCGTCCAGCCCGCCGGATCGAATCTGAATTTCGTCGCTGGCCAGACCATCGCCAACCTCGTCCAGGTACCGGTTGGAAGCAACGGCCAGGTGAGTTTCTTTACCTTCAGCAGTTCGACGGATCTGATCGTGGATGTTCAGGGATATGTCGCCTCGACTTCATCGGGGACCGCTGGACTGATGAACGCGCTCAAGCCATCGAGCCGCCTCTGCGACACCCGCACCGGGTACCCGAGCAACCAATGCACCGGCCAGACAATTCCGGGTGGGGGAACCCTGAACGTACAAGTGACCGGTCAGGGCGGAGTTCCCACCAGCGGCGTGCAGGCGGTGGTCCTGAATGTCGGAGCCACCAGTACGGCGAGTTCGGGATATCTCAAGGTCTACCCAGCCGGGCAGGCGGCTCCCAGTGTCTCCAATCTAAACTGGTCGGCCGGTCAGACGATCGCCAATCGGGTAGTCGTGCCGGTAGGGACGGGTGGTCAGGTGACGCTGGCAAATCCGATTGGGGGATCGACGGACGTGTTCGTCGACGTCTTTGCCTGGACCACGGACGGCACGAGTTCAACGGCCTCGGGCGCCGAGTATGGTGCGCTGCTCACATCTCGGGTCTGCGACACGCGTATCGGCAGCGGCACAGCTTGCGCCCGAAAGACGCTGGCGCCGAATACCCCGATCCAGGTTCAAATCGCGGGCACTGGCGGCGTACCGTCGATGAGCAGTGTTTATCCACCGCAGGCCGTGGATGTCAACGTCACGGTCCTCAATCCGACGGCATCCGGCGTACTGATCGTTTATCCGAACGGCACCGGACGCCCGTCCACTTCCGATCTGAATTTCGCAGCCGGGCAAACGATCGCCAACCTCGATATGGTGGTGGCCCTCGGGCCCGACGGAAAGCTAACGATCTACAACTTGGGCAACGGGTCGGCCGACATCATTCTCGATGTCGGTGGCTACTATGCCGCCGGGCCGTCGGGGATGGCGATCTCCCGTGCCTTCTACGACGGGTGGGGTCATTTGGTCGAGACCCGCGCCTTCGGCCCAAACAACCAGGACGTCGTCCGTTACCAGACATACGATGCGTCCGGCCGGCTGGCCTTCCAGAGCACGCCGTATTTCGTGCCGGCATATGCTGGACCGCCTGGCTTCCCGGCGTTCTCTCCCCCGGATACGACCCAACCGGGGACGACGAATACCTACGACGGATTAGGTCGTGTGACGAGCACGAAAGATGCGCTTTCTGATCTCACGACTAACACGATCTCGGTTGCCTGCAATGCCGTCGGGACCACCGTCATCAGCGGGACCACCGATCCGAGCTGCTATGAGCAGACCGTCACCGTCGATCCCAACAATCACCAGCGCACCGGCTTGGTCGACGCGCTCGGGCGCACAGCTTACGTTCAGCGTTTCACGGGCAACAGTGCGAGCACGTACGCCGTCTATGCGACCAACGGCTACCAGTACGACACCAACGGCAACCTGCACAAGATCTTCCAGCCTGATGGGAGGACGACCACCACCTTCGACTACGACATGGCGGGGCGCAAGGTGGACATCATGGATCCGGATATCGGCGTCTCCACCTACGGATACGACGCAGACGGCAATCTTACAAAGTCCGTTGACGCCCGCGGCACCGCCGGGACCGTCTATGCCGGCTATGACGGCATCGATCGGGTGAGTTGGCGCAACACAACGAACAGTCCCACAGGGGCCTATGCCACGTACAGCTACGACACCAAGACCAGCACCAATTTCGGCGTCGGTCGGCTGGCCAACGAGACATTTAGCGGCGGGCCAAACAATTCCCTGTCTGGTCGCTACGACTACAGCTACGACACCCGTGGCGAAGAGATCACTCGCACCCTCACCATCGCGAATGGGTGTGGCACGGGCTGCTCTGTCGGCACGACCTATGACGATGCCGGCAAGACGGTCACTCGGACCTATCCCGCCGGCGAGCTGCTGACTTATGGCTACAACGGCGCCGACTGGCTCACTGGAGTCAGCACTTCGCAAGGCAGCACGACGCTGCTGAGCAACGCCGCCTACGCGCAAGGGACCAATCAGTTCGGCGGACCGGCGCAGCAGCTGACC
>DASTJZ010000007.1:0-18073 GCA_035716185.1 Candidatus Dormiibacterota bacterium | reverse complement strand
CTGCCGTAGCACAAGTTCGAGCCGTAGCCGAAGGTCAGCACTGGCGCCACCAGGCTCCCTGGTGGTTGTGACCATCAATCTTTGACCGACCAACCATTCGGCGAGTCCTTTGGCCAAGGTTGTTTTGCCGCTACCTCCGATGCCTTCGATCGTTACTAAGAAGCCTTTTTCGCTCACTGGCGCTCCAGATCGTACCCCGAGGCTCGAGCCTTCGGAGCGAGGCGAGTAAGTGGCTCCTTTAAGCCCTAGTCTCTCCATTGCCTGAATGCTCCACACCCTAAGGAGCAAGGATGCTCGCGCCAGCTCCAGCCCGGGTTGCTTTCAGGGTTGCTTTCAAAGCTGCTTTATGCAGGCACAAGGATGGCGTCGCGCTGGTGTAATAGGTGACTTGCCGATGTCTGATTCAAACTCAAAAATTGGCGGGGGCGCGACGGGAACGATCCGTCCGTCGACATCGCCAAGGATGCCGACCAGCGGTTTTGAAGACCGAGGGGCCCACCTGAGCCCATGCACCCCCGTCCCGGAATGAAGGTTAAAGGACGGCGTCGATGCGCTGTTTGAGGTACGCCTTCGGCTTGTAACCGACGATTCGCTCGGCCGGCTTGCCGGCGCGGAACAGGATGAGCGATGGAATGCTCAGGACGGCAAACTTCGAGGCCGTGACCGGATTGGCGTCGACATCCAGTTCCGCCACGACCATCCGGCCCTGGTACTCGTTCGCGAGGTCATCGATCACGGGCTTCAGCATCTTGCAGGGAGCACACCACGTGGCCCAGAAATCGAGCAGCACCAGCTGCTGCGCCCCGCCGACGGTGGTCTCGAAATTCTGGTCTGTGACCTGGACGATGTTTTTGGACATTAAGCAGCCCCTTCTTTTGGAGTGCTTTTATTTTCGGTCTTGGCGGCCTTGCTGTCCGTCTTACTCTCCGGTTTGGCCGTCTCAGTCGAAGGGGCGCTGCCGTGGCTGCTGGCGCCCCTGGAATCGGTCTTGTAAAAGCCGCTGCCCTTGAAAACGATCCCAACCGGATAGAAAACCCGGGTCACCGGGGCGCCACATTCCGGGCACTGGGTCAGCGGCTCCTCGGTAATGCGCTGCTGCACCTCGAAGTGGTGGCCGCGGCTGCAACGGTATCCGTAGACGGGCATTTCGACCTAACTTATACCCGGAATTCGATCGAAAGAAAACGCTGAGCTCGAGGCGGCGTCAGTTGATCCAGAGCTTGCTCTTGGGTCCTGGCTCCTCGCTCGCCGGCTCGCTGAAGTCACCCGGCTGGAGCAGTCCGCTCTGCATCATCTCGGCCACCCGGTCGAAGAAGGCTTCGTCCGCACTAACAGGCTCGGCCAGAGCCGGGCGGTCACCCTCGGCAAGATACTGCCGAATGGCGGCGCAAATGATCTCACTGCGGCTCTGTGGGGAAGCGGCCGTGGCTCGATTCAACGCCTCGACTAAGGCATCCGGCATGTAGATGACGACGCGCTTTGCGCTCATCGGTCCCAGCATAGTAGCCAAGCCCCGCCGGAGGGGCAAGCCGAATCGACTCACGAAAATGAAACAACTCAGAGTGAGGGAATGCGAATGCCCGGATCGAGCGGATTGAACACGATTCCCGAGGCCGGCTTGGGGTAGAAGTAGGTCGATTTTTGGGGCATGACCTGACCGGCCTGGGCTACCGCCGCCACGTCCGACACCGCCGGCGGCCGAAGCAGGAATGCCGCCTGGGCCGAACCGCCCTCGACCCGGTCGAGAACCGCCGGCAGGTCGCGAGAGTAGCTGAGGTGACGCTCCTCCTCCACCAGTTCATCCTCGAAACCAAGCTCCCGCTGCAGGATCTCCCGGTGCAATACGGTGACGTCGAGGCCCGAGACCGGGTCGGAAGTCGGCGCCTTGGGGATGTCGATGGTCATGGAGGCCAACCCCTTCCCTGACCCTCCCCGCGAGGGCGGGGGAGTTATAAGAGCCAGACCAATGCGATGAGCGGCAGCAGGCTCCTGCATTGCCGTGAGGAGAGCTGCTCGGTCCGGATAATCCCGAACCATATAACGCGCCCGCAGGGCCCCCATAAGTCTCTCGCCATCGAACGCTTCCAGGTCGTGGACGATCCGGTGTGTCGGGAGAATGATCAATCCGGGATCGTTGACCTCGACCAGCAGCATCAGGACATAGTTGAAGGCCGCGTCCGGTGGCGCCTCCGGATGTTCCAGGCGGATCTTGTTCCGGTAGTTCAGCGCGGTTTCGTAGCGATGATGCCCGTCGGCAATGTAGAGGCGCGAGCGGCTGAGCACGCTGGCCAGGTCCCGAAAGTGTTGTGCGGCGGTGATCGACCAGACCGTGTGCTGGTCGCCATCCTCAGCGGTAAGGGCCAGCTGCGGCCGGCCGGCTGTAATTGATGAGGCCGATAGGGCCACCGCCGATATGGGATCGTCGTAAAGCGCAAAGATCGGACTGAGGTTGGCGCCCACCGCGCGCGTCAATGAGAGCCGATCGGCTTTGGCTCGGGCGTGCGTGCGTTCATGGGGCAGGATGCCGGCGCCGAACGGCTCCAGCTCGACGACCGCCAGGATGCCCGTTCGGGTGCGCGCCGCACCGCTGGTCGGGTCAACAAACTCGTGGCGATAGACGTACATCGCAGGCTCCGATTCCCGACGGAGGATGCCTTCGCGCTGCCAATCAGAGAAATAGCGAGCCGCGCGGAGATACTTGTTGTCCTCGGCCGTGTCGGTAGGTCGCACCTCGCCGGAAATCAATCGCACCACATTGTGCGGATCCTGTTCGTAATAGCGCTGGCGGTCATCCGGGCTGATCACATCGTAGGGAGGCGCAACGACCTTTCCCAGGTCGACCCGGCGCGGGTCGTACATGATGCCCTGAAAGGGCCGCACGGTGGCCATCGCCGCCCTAAAGCGTGACGCTCAGGACGTCGGCCATGCCGGGGATGCGGCGGATTTCGGCCAGGATCGCCTCCGGAACGGGGTCGTCCACCGAGAGGATCATGACCGCGTCCCCACGCGGCCGGTCGCGGCCCACTTGCATGCTCGCGATGTTGATGTTCTTCTGGCCCAACAGCGTCCCGATAGCCCCGATGATGCCTGGCCGGTCGGCGTGCCAGCTCATCAAGAACGTGCCCTGCGGCACCAGATCGATGCGGAAATCATTGAACTGCACGATGTGCGGCTCGTTGAGCAATAGTGTGCCGCCGATGCGGGTGGCGCCATGCTCGCCCGAGGCCTGCAGCGTGATGAGATTCGCGAACTCGCTTGCTCGAGCACCTCGCTGCTCGACCACCGTGATGCCATGCGCCGCCGCCACCGCTCGGGCATTGACCGGGTTGACTCGCTCGGCACTGAAGCGGCCGAGGAACGCCGTCAGTAACGCCGCCGTTAGCAGGGAACCGTCGTAATTCCCGATCTCGCCGGTGTACTCAACCTGGAGGCGAGCCGCCGGCTGACGGCCCACCTGGGCATAGAAACGGCCGACGCCCTCCGCCACCGGGATGAAGGGCCGCAGGAAGGCCATCGCTTCGGGTAGCGCGACCGGGGCGTTTAGGGCGAAGCGGGGCAGGCCACCTTCGAGAACGGAGATCACCTGGTCCGCGATCTCCAGGGCCACGCTGATCTGTGCCTCCTCGGTCGAAGCCCCCAGGTGCGGCGTCGTGACCACCTGCGGCAATGAAAGCAGTGGATTTTCTCCCGGAGGTTCTTGTTCGAAGACATCGAGCGCCGCCCCCGCGACATGGCCGTCCTGCAGCGCGGTCCACAGAGCAGACTCATCCACGATGCCGCCGCGCGCCACGTTGACCAGCCGGACGCCGGTTTTCGTCAATGCGAGCGCGCGCGCGTCGATCAGATGATGGGTCTCGGGCGTGAGCGGCACGTGGAGGGTGACGACATCCGCCTCCGATAACAGTTGATCGAGCGGCATCAACCGAACGTTCAGTTGGGACGCCCGCTCCTCGGACAGCACCGGATCGGTGGCGATCACGCGCATGCCGAACGCTTGCGCCCGGTGCGCGACTTCGCGACCAATGCTGCCCAGGCCGACGACGCCCAGCACCTTGTCGCGAAGCTCATTGCCAAGAAAGCGCGAACGCTCCCATCGACCCGCCTTGACCGCCTGGTCCGCCTGCGGGATATGTCGCGCCAGCGCCAGCATCATCGCCATGGTGTGCTCCGTCGCGGCAATAGTGTTGCCTGAGGGCGCGTTGACCACTAGGATTCCGGCCCGGGTGGCGGCCTCGACGTCGATGTTGTCCACCCCGGCTCCCGCCCGGCCAATCACCTTGAGGTGCCTGCCGGCGCGGATTACCTTTTCCTCGACGCGAGTTTCGCTCCGCACGATGAGGCCGTCGTAGTCCCCGATGGCGTCCACCAGAGCCGCGGGGCTCTGCTTCAGTCGGACGTCAACCTCGGCATGCTCGCGAAGTCGCTGCAGGCCCGCTTCCGCGATCGGGTCAGCGACCAGGACCCGCGACATCGGGCTCAGGCGACGAGGCTGGGCTCGGAGGACTCCAGCGCGCGGTTGGTGGCGGCCAATGCTGCACCGCGGTTGATCGAATGGCCATGTCGTTCCAGGCCACGCTCCAGCATTTCGACCGTTGCGACCACGTCGGCTGGATAGACGGCGCCGAGGTGACCGATGCGGAAGATCTTTCCGGCCAGCTTTCCCTGGCCCTCGCCCAGGATGAGGCCGAGTTCGCGCCAGGTCTTGAACACCGCCTCGGACTTCTCGCCGCTCAGCGCCTCGGGAAAGTAGATCGCCGTCACGGTTGGCGACGTCGCCTCCGGATCGGCCAGCACGCGCAGGCCGAGCGCCGCGGCCGCCGCTCGGAAGGCAGCCGCGATCCGCAGGTGGCGCTGGAAAATCGCCGGCAGCCCTTCTTCGCGCATCATCGTCAATGCCTCGCGCAGGCCGAGGAGAATGCTTACCGCCGGGGTGCTGAAGGTCATGGCCTTGGCCTGCATCGTCCTCGCACGTTCCCAATCGAAATAAAACCGCGGCGACTTGGCTTCGCGCTGTCGCGCCCAGGCCGCTTGGCTGACGCTGACCATCGTGACTCCGGGCGGCAGCATCCAGCCTTTCTGGGAGGCTGTCACCGCGACATCGACGCCCCAGCGATCAACGGGCAGATCGATCGACCCAACGGAGCTGACCCCGTCGACCACTAGCAGCCGGCCGTGTCGCTTGACCGCATCGGCCAGCGCCTGCAGCGGATTGAGGACACCCGTTGACGTTTCATTGTGGGTGACCAGCACGGTCGCGATGTCTGGCTCTTTGCCGAGAAGATCGTCGAGATCTTCGGGATCGGCCGCCTGGCCCCAGGGCAGCGTATAGCGCGCGACGTTGGCGCCGAATGCCGCGGCGAGATCGGCAAAGCGGTCGCCAAAGGCACCGATCGTCACCGCGAGCACGCGCTCGCCAGGTGAGATCAAGTTGGCCACCGCGCTCTCCAGCCCGCCCGTGCCGCTGGCCGGGAAGATCAACATGTCGTTCTGGGTTTGAAACGCCCACTTCAACCCGGTTTCGAGTTCCGGCAACAGAGCCCTGAACTCGGGGCCTCGGTGGTTGATCATCGGCGCATCCATCGCCCGCTGAACTCGGGCTGGGACAGGAGTTGGACCGGGAATTCGCAGCTGGGGAGTAAAAGCCATGGCCGTTAGCTTACCGTCCGGCTCTCCGGCAAACGCCTCAGAATCGATGCGACCGGCGGCGGATGTTCCGTCGCCGATACGTCGGCGCCTCCGGAGCGCGGCGCCGGACGGCCACCCGCATCAAGATCCAGAGCAGCAGCAGACCGCCGACGATCGCGGCCCAGCGGGCAGCGGTCGCCGTACGGTCGGCATCGGTCGCGACGGCGGCCTCGGCGCGTTGCTGGGCGGCTGCGGCGGCTTCGGCCCGCAGGATCTGGGTTTTCGTCGCTTCGATCTGGGGGTCGGCGGCAAGGATGCCATTGAAGATCCCCTGCACGATCGCCTGGCGAAAATCACTTTGCTGCAGAAGCGCCGCCTCCCTGGGATTGGTCAGGTAGACCGGCTCGACGGTTGCCGTCGGGACGTCGGAGTGCACCCAGAGCTCTGGTTTGGCCGCTACGCCATCGTCGGCAATCTGGTACGGCTTCAGGCTCTGGGCCAGCCCTGTATCGATGTCCTGGGCAAACGGCAGGCTGTCAGATCGGGGATAAAAGACGGATGCCCCGTTGATCGAGGGATCGCCGTCGAACGCATTGACGTGAAGACTGACGAAGAGACGGGCCCCGCCTGCCTGCGCTCGGTTCCAGCGTTCGGAAATTTCGACATATTCATCGCGGCTTCGGGTAAGCACGACCTTGACTCGCTCTTGTTTGAGCAGGTCCCGCAACCGAAAGGCAAGGTCGAGCGTGATGTCTTTCTCCATGACGCTGCCCACCACGACGCCCGGATCCCAGAGCTGGGTAGGATCGCTGGTCGGACTGCCGCCATGTCCTGGATCGACGGCAATCACGTAGGGGGACGGCACGACGAACGAGGGCTCCTGAGCCGCCGCCCGAGCCGTTGGCAATGACGTAAGCAGGACGACCCCGGCCGCGAGCACGACCGGGAGGCGCGGAAGCCGCAACTACTTGGAACTATAGCGGCGTTTCGTGAGAATTTGAAGAGAGGCTAATCGTCCGGAACCAGCGCGACGTGCGGCGCCTCGATATTCCCCTCGACTGGCCTCGGCTCGACCGGCACCTCGCCCATGACACGCGTTCCCTTCCCGGGTGCGGAATGGATCGACAGCTTTCCACCCAACGCCTCGAGCCGGTCGATCATATTTTGCAGACCTGCACCTCGATGCACCCGGGCGGGATCGAATCCAACGCCGTTGTCCTCGATGACGAACGCCAGCCTACCGTCGTTCGCCGCGAGCTTGATCGTGGCTGCCGAGGCCTCCGCGGACTTGGCAATATTCTGCAGCGCCTCGAGGCAGCAGAAGTACACGGCTCCTTCGGTTTCGGGAGCATAGCGTTTCAGATCACTGGCCTCGATCGTAATCGGAACCGACGATTTCAGCGCTTGCGCCTGCAGAGCCACGTAGAGTCCGCCCTCGGCGAGGAGCGGCGGATAGATGCCGCGTGCCAGCTCGCGCAGTGCCTGGATCGCGCCGTCGGTGTCATCCTTGAGCTGGCTCAGCGCCCGCTTTAGTTTGTCCGGCTCCTTTCCTATCAGGCGCTCCGCCAGGCTCAGCCTCACCTTGATGGCGACGAGTTGCTGCTGGGCGCCGTCGTGAATATTTCGCTCCAATCGGCGGCGCGCCTCATCTTGAGCCTGCACCAGGCGCTGGCGAGAGAGGCGAAGATCCTCGAGCCTCGCTAGCAGCTCCGCCGTCAGGCGCGCATTTCGCAGCACCAGGCCAGCCTGCGCGGCGACGTCGGTCGTCAGCTTGTTTTCGGCAGCCGTCAGAGTCTCGCTACGTTTCGCGATGGTGAATGCGCCGAGGAGCTCTCCCTGATGGCGAACCGGAACCGCAAGATCCACGCCGGGGATGCGCGGCAACTGATCAACCTCAATTGGAAACGTCTCCGCGGGCAGGGCCGTGGTTTCCGGCCAGCGTGCAGAGGCGCGCAAGGTTCCCTCCACATTGAGCCAGACCACCGCCGCACCGGCCGTACCTTCTGACAGGATGCGGACCATCCGTGACAGCACATCTTCAGCTCCGAAGGACTCAGCCAGCTGGGCAAACGACGACAGCACCTCGTAGGGGGTCGCACGCGTGCCGTACACCATTCGGTTTGCCAGTCGCTGAACCGCGCCGCGCACCGGCTGAAAGGCGACGGCAACCACACCCGTGGCAATCAGCGAGAGGATCAGATTGTGCTGCTGGGTGCCAATCAGGTTGCCCACGCCAACGACGAGCCCGATGTACACAGCGGTGACGAACGCAGCCAGCGCCCCGTAGACGATCGTTCGGCTGACGATGCGATCGATATCCCAGAGCCGGTAGCGCACGATGCCGACAAACAGGGCGATCGGGATGATCGCAAAGACCGGCTGGAAGACCCGAAAGAAGCTGACCGGAACTTCCTGGAGCGGTCGCCCCTGGAAGTTTGGAACGAAAAGGCTGGGCAATTGCTCCGGGTGAACTAAGAGGGCGGCGAATACAGCTGGCAGCAGCGCGAAGAACAGCAATCGCGAGAGCTGGCGCTCCTCCGCACTGGTGGGTCGGAACCAGCGATAGGCCTGGGCCAAAACACCCACCAGGGGATTCACCAGGCCGAACAGGATGATGGTGACGACGCGCAGTTGGCTGGACTGCAAGGCATTGAGGAGCAACGCCACGACCGCGGTGACCGGCAGGTAGAGAAGCGCTTGGGCCCACCTCGGCCACCGCGGGACCAGCTGAGCATCTGGGAAGGTCAGCAACGCGTAGAGATAGGCGAGCATGGCGATCAGCTCAAAGGCGTAGTGCACGGCGGTGTCGAGGCTCGTGACTTGCAGCGCGACGTAGACACTGAGCGCCTGTAAGTTGAAGATGGCGGCGGTGCCGACCATGCCGATGGCCAGAAATCGTGCGGTTGGGTTGTGCGGCCGCAGGTAAAGTAGGTACAGCCCCAGGGTGAGGTTCAGGAGGCTGAAGCCGTAATCGATACCCAGCTCCCAACCTGACTCGGCCTGATGCGACGCCACTGCCGCGGCCTGGGCCAGGCGTTCGGGAAGCGTTTCAGCAGCAAAGCCATAGAGATGAAGGTTGCTGTGCAAGTCGGGGATCGCGTGAGCGACCACAGCCAGGACTCCCAGGCCGAGGACGATCAACGCATAGGCCGTGTATCCGGCGAGGAACACGAAGAAGAGGGCGTCCGCGGCTCGATGGCGGTAGGTGCGGTCGATCACCTCAGTGGACGATCACCGTTCCCACCATCGACGGATGGATCAGGCAGGCGTATTTATAGGTGCCTGCCTTGGTGAAGGTCAGAGCGTAGCCCACGTCGGCGCCCCCGCCACCACCCAGACCCGACGAGATGAAGTGGGACCCGTCATAGCTGCCACCATCAGTAATGTTGGGAACGACTTCCTTGGGCGGCGGCCCGGGTCCCGACTGCTGCGATGGAGGGATGCCCGGGCTTGCTACCGGACCGACCGCTTGCGGGTTCCAGGTGACCGTGCCGTCCTTCGCCACGGTAAATTCGGGGAAGTAACTGGGCACGTCGAAGGCCACGTTATGCAGATCAGCCACCACCAGCCAGCGGAGCGTGTCGCCCACCTTGATATCGATGCTCTTGGGCAAGAATTCACTGACGGAGCCGTAGCCGTGGACGTCGCCCGCTTGCGGCGACCCGTAACCCGCGAAAACAAATTTGTAAGGCGCCACTAACTTCACCGGATAACGACCTTTCTTGGCGTCATCAAGAGCGCTGGCTAGTGGCTTGGCGAACTGGTCGATCTCCTTCTGGGCCGTCTGATTGACCTCGCTCTGGGAGGCGATCTTGGCGGTCTTCGGGACGATGGTGATGGTCCCGTTCATCCCAGGCCCGTGGAAAAGGCAAATGTAGTGATACGTCCCGGGTGTCGCGTCCCCGGCGATTGGTACCCGGTAGGTGTTGTCTCGGCCGCTCCCCTGATAGGGAATGAAGCCGCTGCTGTAGAACACCTGTCGCCCATTGAACGGCGGCTGTGAGCGCTTCGGACAGGGGGTCTCTTGACCTGCTGGAAGGCTGCCGCTATCGAGAAAACAGGGTTGGGCACCGGTCTGGTGGACGACGTTGTTCTGGTCGACCATGAACGGGATCGCTGGGCCGATTTGCTGGTCGAGCTGGTTCAAGAGGTCCTGGGGTGGCTGCTTGCCCTTGTCGATGTACGACCAGGCGGGCTTACCGATGGTCTCGAGCGCGCTGGCGAAGCTCACGGTGTGGGCCTCGCCGTTCCAGGCCTGCTTGAAGACGACTGTGTCGCCCTGCCGCACGGTCAGCTGGTGCGGGAAGTAGTGGGCAAACATGTCGGCGAACTGGTCGTAGTGGTAGTCGACCAGGACCGTGCGTTCGTTTTCGTTCGCCGCTGGGCCGAAGAAGCCGCAGCTGGTCAGCAGGAGAGGACAGACTAACGCGATTGCGAGCCGGCGCACGACGCTACGGTACGGAATGCTCACCGTCCGATACTAGCGAGGCAGCTTGCAAGTGCCTGGTGGTGCTGGCACCTACCAATTCTCTCCCCCCTCGGGGGGAGGGTCGGGGTGGGGGCGCTCTAGCGCTGGTCGGCCGTGTAGGGAAGCAGCGCGATGTGGCGGGCGCGCTTCAGCGCGACGGCCAACCGGCGCTGGTGCCGGGCGCAAGTCCCGGTGACCCGACGAGGCAGAATCTTTCCGCGCTCGCTGACGAAGCGGCGCAGCCGAGACACTTCCTTGTAGTCGATCAGGTGCACCTTCTCCGCGCAGAAGTTGCAGACCTTCTTATGCGGCTTGCGGTCGCGCTTATCGGTTGCTGGGGGCATGGTCTCCTATCGATCGCTCCTTAAAAGGGAATGTCGTCCGGGTCAACATCGCGTGAGGCATCCTGGCTGTTGCTGGCCGCGGTTCCGACAGCCGCCTCGACCGGCTCAGCGGCGGGCGCCTGGGCCTGGGACTGAGACTGGCTGCCGCGTGGCTCCAGGAACTGGATTTCGGTGGCATTGACCTCGGTGGTCTTGCGCTTCTGACCATCCTGGCCTTCCCACGATCGGGTTTGCAGCCGACCCTCGACGTAAACCAGGCTGCCCTTGTGCAGGTACTGGCCGGAAATTTCCGCCAGGTTGCGCTTACCGATATTCCAGACCACCACGTTGTGATAGTCGGTGTATTCCTTCTTTTCACCGTCAGGGCCCTGGCCATAACGATTCGTCGCGAGGGAAAAGGTTGTCACCGGCGACCCGCTTGGGGTATAGCGCATTTCTGGATCACGGGTCAGTCGGCCAATCAGCATGACTTTGTTCAGGTTCATTTGTTTCCCTCATCTTGTCGAACCAGTAAATGGCGGAAGACGGTGTCGGAGATCCTCAGGACGCGTTCGACCTCAGCCACTTTGGCCTGGTCCAGGTTGAACTCTTCGACGACGTAATGCCCTTCCCGCTGATCGTTGACGGTGTAGGCCAGTCGCCGCTTTCCCCAGGGGGTGACCTTCTTCACCTGGCCCCCATTGGTCTGGATCAGCTGGCCGACCTTTTCGATCTCCTGCTGGACTGCCTGGTCATCAAGCTCGGGCTTGACGATGTACATCAACTCGTACGCCGACAAACGTGACCTCTCTCGCGGCCTTTCCACACCGGGGCCGCTCATTCTTTCCTCGGGATTTGCCCCGCTATGGCCTTACGGCACCAACGGAGCAGGAAAGCGTGGTCAGTCTACCAGAGAAGGCTCGAGCTCAAACAAAAAAGAGCGGTCGCCGTGATGGCGACCGCCCGCGGAGGGAAACCAAATACCGCTATCGATTTAGACGAGTAGCCGGGCTAGTTCTTGACGCGACCGGACTGGATTTCGCCCGACCAGGTACCCGTCGGCGTCGGACGCTTCTCGATGTACTCCTTGAAGCGTTTCAGGTCGTTCTCGACGGTGCGCGGCGTTGCCTGCGTGAGCTTGTCGCCGGTTTCACCCAGCGCCCCCTTGGGCGGCTCATAGTCCAACGACAACAGAACTTTTGTATGGCCATTCACCGGCTGGAACATGACCTTGCCATCATTCTTGTCGCCCGTGATGGCGCGCCAGGCAATGACCTGGTTTGGTTTCTGCTCCACGATCTCAGCCTTCCACTGGCGATCGGTGCCCGCTACTTTGGCCTTCCACTCCAGGTGCTTGTCATCGAGTTGCCGGACCTGCTCGACGTTCTCCATGAACTTCGGGAACTCTTCGAACTGCGTCCACTGGGCGTAAACCTGATCGACCGGCTTGTCGACCTCGATCGACTTCTCAACGTGTGCCATTGCTTCATCCTCCCTTGTATTGGAATTCGCTCCTATATCTTACATCATCGATGTCCGATGATCAACCTCTACCGTTATCAGGTACGGCTGAGCCTGAGCCCGCGGCTTCTTTCAGGCGTGGTGGTCGGCGGGGGACTCGAACCCTCGACCTCTTGGATGTGAACCAAGCGCTCTAACCAGCTGAGCTAGCCGACCGTGCGGGAAAATTGTAAGCCCCCACCCTTACCTTCCCCCAGAAGGCGAGGGTTTACTGGCGCGCGGCTTTTGCTAGCGCCCGCGTCACCGCCTCGGCCGCTTCCATGGGCAGGTACTGGATCGCTTCGTTGACGACCCGCTCCGCCTCGTCGGCCGGGAGCTTTCGACGAACAACCTCGAGTTGCTGCTCGACCAGGTCGGCCATGACCTGGGACATTTCCTGGCGGCGTCGCCGCCGAAACAGCTCCTGCTGCGCCGGGTAGCCGTTTCCAAATTCCACCGGAAAACCGAGGCGGTGCAGCTCCTTGAGATCTCGGAAGACCGTTCGCGTGCTGACGTTGAGCGTCTCGGCCAGATCAGTCGCCCGCACCCCCGGGCGCGCCGTGGCCATGGAGAGGATGACCAGCAGCCGATGCAAGCGCCGCGTCCGATTCACGTTGCTGACCGTAGCACTGCCCCGAATGAGTCTGCAATTTGACCACCCTAAAATCGCCCTTATGAGTAGCGTCGCCGAGCAGCGGCGCTGGCGGAGCCGGATCCCAACCGGCCTCTGGTGGGCCGTCGGCGCGCTGGTGCTGCTGTTGATCGTCTTTCTCGCCCGGCAGATCATCCTGCCCTTCCTCCTGGCCGTCTTCCTGACCTATCTCCTTCTGCCGCTCGTGAACTTGATGACGGCGCCAGGTCGCTCGCGCTGGCGCACCCCGCGCGGGGTGGCGGCGTTTCTCGCGGTCGCCCTGTTCCTTGGCGTGGTGCTGGCCGCGGCGTTCGTCTTGGCACCCCTGCTGACGGCCGAAACGAACCGAATCGGGCGAGCTCTCTTCGGTGCCGGCGGTCATCAACCACAGATCGCTCGGCGGCTCAGCCAGACCTTCCAGGACTGGCGTAACTCGCTTTACGGCACCGGCGTCTTCCCGCCCCAGCTGCAAGCACAGCTCGATCAAGAGGCTCGCGACTTCGTCAGTGGCCTGGGCGACGCGGCTGCAGGCGCAGTGAGCGCATCCTTGATGTTCGCCCCACGACTGCTGGAGCTCGTCGCGGTGCCGCTCCTGACCTTCTACATGCTGGTCGATGGGCCTCGGCTAACCCGAGAGGTCCGGCAATTCCTGGCGCCGGCACACCGTCAAATCGCCGGCGACCTGATGTCCCGCTGGGACCGGGTCCTGAGCGAATATGTCCGCGGGCAGCTCGTGATCAGCCTCTTCATCGGCATCGTGGTCACGGTGGGACTCCGGCTCCTCGGCTTGAAAGCCGCTCTGCTGGTGGGTACGGTCGCCTTCTTCATCGAGGCGATCCCATTCTTTGGACCCTTGATTTGGGGGTCGCTCGCCGTCCTGTTGGCGATCGCCCAAACACCCGCGGGCAGCGCGTTGCCCATTCTTGTCGGCATCTTCGCCCTGGTCGCTCAGCAGATCGACAGCCACCTGATCGCTCCCCTGATCCTGGGCCGTTTCACCAAGGTGCATCCGCTCCTCTTGATCTTCAGCACCCTGCTCGGGGCCTCGCTGTTCGGCCTGATCGGGATGTTCCTGGCAGCACCCGTCACAGCGCTGGCCAAAGTTACGTTTCTCTTTGTGATGGAACGGGTAGATGCAAGACGCGGGGCTGCCAGCCTGAGCGTGCCCGCCTGAGTTCAAATGCAGGTAAGGTGAAGCATCCGATGGCCAAAGAAACCAAGGACAGCAAGGCGAAGACTCCGAAGGAACCTCAGGTCGAGGTGCCTTCAGAGACCGCTGCCGAGAACGGCGGCCCACCCCCGGCGCGGACCGCGATCGACGACGTGATCGCCGCCATCGAGTCCGCCCGCGACAAAGTGATGGCCGACGAGGTCAAGGCGCTCACCAAGCTGGGCATCCCGCGAGCGATGGCCTACCAGATGGTGGCCGCTCGTTTCCATCAGAATGTCGTCACCGATGGCGAATCGGGTGGACCCGAGTTCGAAAACAGCCACTGGAACGACCGATAAATCTGCCGCGACCGTTCTGACGGTCGCCCAGGCGCGCCAGCGGATCCTCCAACGGATCGCCTCCCTCAATCCTGAAGACGTGCCTATCAGCCGGGCGCGCAACCGCGTGCTTGCCGAAGAGGTGCGATCGGAGCGCGACGTCCCACCCTTTGCGAATTCGGCGATGGACGGTTATGCCGTACGCGCCAGCGACGTGCAATCGGCCTCCCCAGCGCAACCAGTTCGCCTCGACGTCCTGGGAGAGATCCGCGCCGGTATGGCACCGCCAGCCGCGGTGCGAGAGCGCGGCGCGCTCCGCATCATGACCGGCGCGATGCTGCCGGATGGCGCTGACGCGATCGTGCGCGTCGAGGACACGGCAGAGCAAGGCGGCACGGTCGACGTGCGAACGGCAGTCGAGCGCGGCACCAGCGTTCGGGCTGCTGGAAGCGACCTCCGACGCGGCGACCTCGTGGCCACCGCAGGCCGGTCGATCACGCCTGGGCTGATCGGCGTCCTGGCGTCGGCCGGCCGCGTCAGCATTCGATGCATCCGTCAGCCGCGGGTGCTCGTGATCAGCACCGGCGACGAGCTGCGCGAGCCGGGTGAGTCACTCGGACCGGGGCAGATCATCAACACGAATCGTTACACCCTCAGCGCCGCGATTGAGGAAGTGGGAGGCCAGGTCATCGATGCCGGCGTCGCGAAGGATCAACGCGACGACCTGGTCGCCCGGCTGACCTCGGCGAAACGCGCCGACCTGGTGGTGACGACCGGTGGGGTGTCGATGGGCGCCTACGACCTGGTGCGCAACCTGCTCGAGGAGCAACAGGCCGTCGATTTCTGGCAGGTCGCCCTGCGGCCGGGCAAGCCGCTGATCTTTGGCGCCGTCGCAGACGTACCGTTGATCGGGTTGCCCGGCAATCCGGTGTCGACGCTGGTGGGCTTCGAGCTGTTCGTCCGGCCCGCCCTGCTCAAAATGCAAGGCCGCACGGACCTCGAACGGCCCCGTGTTCGCGCCATCACCGAAGACCGGCTGAGCAATCCGCCGCATCTCGAGCAATATTTCCGTGGCATCGCACGACGCGATGGCGAGCGCGTCGTCGTTCGTCTGACCGGCGACCAGGGATCCCACGTGTTGCGGTCGATGGCCGATGCCAATTGCCTGATCGTGGTGCCCATCGGGACCAGTGAGGTGCCGGCTGGCGCACCCGTCGACATCATCCCGCTCGCGCCGATCGCCTGAGAAATTCCCTGCTATCGTTTTCGCAAAGGGAGAAGCGGTGGCGAAGATCGACCCGGACAGGATTCGCAATGTGGCGCTGCTTGGCCACAGCCATGACGGCAAGACCAGCCTGGCCGAAGCCATGCTCTACGCCGGCGGTGCTGTAGATCGGCTGGGCAAGCCCGAGAGCGGCAACAGCACCTTCGACTTCGAGCCCGAAGAAGTCAAGCGCAAGATCTCCATTGGAACCGGCGTCGCCCATCTGACCTGGCACGATCACAAGCTCAATCTTCTCGACACACCCGGCTTCCAGGATTTCGTCGGCGACGTCGTTGGCGCGCTGCGCGCCGCTGAAGCGGCCTTGTTAGTGGTGAGCGCGACCAGCGGTGTGGTCGTCGGAACCGAGCTGGCCTGGGAGCAACTGCGTGCCCGCAATCTGCCAACGCTGATCATCGTCAACAAGATGGACAAGGAGAACGCCGACTTCTGGAAAGCGGTGGACAGCTTCAAAGAATTTTCGCCGCGACCGGTCGCCGTTCAGGCACCGATCGGCCACGAGGCGGACTTCAAAGGCGTCGTCGACCTGTTGAGCCGCAAGGCATATGAGTTCGACGACCACGGTCGGGCCAAAGAAGTGCCAATGCCCAAAGAGATGGCGGCGGAGGTTGAGTCGCGCCGCTCGCCACTGGTCGAGGCAGCCGCCGAAATCGACGACGTCCTGCTCGAGAAGTATCTCGATACGGGCGAGCTCAGCGATAGCGAAGTGACGGCCGCGCTGGCAAAAGGAGTCGCGGAAGGCAGCATCGTTCCGGTGCTGTGCACAGCCGCCGCCGGGAAATCGATTGGGATCAGCACCCTGCTCGACGCCGTCATCGGCTTACTGCCTTCCCCACGTCAGGCTCCGCCTGTTCAAGCGGTCAGTCCGCGGACGGAGCAGGGTGAAACCCTGAGCGTCGATCCCTCCGGCCCGCTGGCCGCGATTATCTTCAAGACCACCGCCGACCCGTTTGTCGGCCGGATCAGCTTCGTCAAGGTGATATCGGGGACGCTGACTCCGGGAACGCCTCTGATCAACGCCTCGAAAGACCAGCCCGAGCGGCCGGGGGCGATCGGTTTCCCGAAAGGTAAAACGCTGGAGCCGGCTGCCGAGGTGGTGGCCGGCGACATCGCCGGGATCAGCAAGCTGCAGGTCGCCGCCACTGGTGACACGTTAGCCGCACGCGACCATCCGCTGCGTCTCCCCGCCATCGAGTATCCGCCACAGACCTACAGCGCCGCGGTCAGCGCCAAGAACAAAGCGGATGAGGAGAAGGTCAACGCCGCGCTGGTCAAGCTCGTCGATGAAGACCCCACGCTGACACTGGTGCACGAGCCCATCACCAAGGAGTCGATCGTCCAGGGAATGGGCGACGTCCACCTCGATGTGGTACTGGAAAAGATGAAGCGCAAGTACGGCGTCGAGGGGGCCCTCGCCGTCCCCAAGGTTCCCTACCAGGAGACGATCTCGAGCAACGCGCGGGCCGAGAAGCGATACAAGAAGCAATCGGGCGGCGCGGGGCTCTACGGGCACTGCGTCATCGAAATCGCGCCCGTGCCGCGTGGAACCGGCTTCGTCTGGGAAGACAAGATTTTCGGCGGCTCCATCCCCCAGAACTTCCGGCCGTCGGTCGAGAAGGGCGTACGCGAGACCATGGAGCAGGGCGTCCTCACCGGCAACCCGTTGGTCGACATCAAGGTCAGCCTGCTCGATGGCTCGACCCATCCGGTGGACGGCAAAGACATCGCCTTCAAGCTCGCCGGCGCCATGGCGATGCGCCAGGCGGTGATGGATGCCCGGCCGGTGTTGCTGGAACCGATTATGGAAGTCGAGGTCCTGGTGCCCGAGCGGAACATGGGTGATGTGATCAGCGACCTCAACGGCAAGCGAGGAAAAATCGCCGGCATGGAACCATCAGGCGACCACATGGAGAAGGTCAAGGCGCAGGTGCCCCTGTCGTCGATGTACCGCTTCCCCATCGACCTGCGCTCGATGACGCAGGGGCGAGGCCGGTACACCATGAAGTTCTCCCACTACGAAGAAGTTCCGGCCCACGCGGCGCAGTCCGTGATCGCCGCATACCAGAAAGCGAAAGGCGGCGAAGAGGAAGAGTAGCCCTCGTCAGGCCCGGCGGGTGGGGTTATCCCAGATCGGCACGCCGGCCCAGGCCAGGCCGAGCAGCGTCTTGGCGTCACGCAGCTCGCCGGTGGAGCGCAGCACCTGGAGGTCGTGGACGTCGAACGGATTCAGCTTGAAGGACTCGTCCATATCGGCGTGCGCTTCGGTCGGCGTGAGCTCCTCGGCCAGAAAGAACGTCATCAGCTCGTCGCAATAGCCAGGCATCAAGTAGGCGCTCCCCAGCGTCGTCCATCGCTGGGCTTTGAGGCCCGCCTCTTCGCCCAGCTCGCGGCGTGCCCCGGTCAAGCTGTCTTCGCCCGGTTTGTCCATCGTCCCTGCCGGAATCTCCCACAGCTCCCGCCCGGTGACGTAACGAAACTGGCGCACCAGCACGATCCGGCCGTCGGTGTTACGCGGAACGATCGCGATCGATCCTGGGTGGCGGACGATTTCCCGCGTCGTTTCCTGGCCATTGGGCAACCGGACCCGATCGCGGTAGACCTGAAAAAGCTTGCCAGGATAAACCTGTTCGCTGTCGACCCGTTCTTCCATCTGCGGACTATCATGACGCGTTAGACGATGATCGAACGGACCGTTCTCGAGATCGCCCAGCATCGCTTTTGGGCCTGGCAGCGGCGAACCGCGCCGACGCCGCGCA
>DASTJZ010000006.1:0-14816 GCA_035716185.1 Candidatus Dormiibacterota bacterium | reverse complement strand
TCTCCCCGCTTCCTGAATACCAGCCGGATCGGCGTGCCGGCAAAGCCAAACGCCTTGCGCAGCTGCGTCTCCAGAAACCGCTGATAGGAGAAATGAACCAGCTCCGGGTCGTTGACGAAGAAGACGAACGTGGGCGTTGTGGCCTCGGCCTGGGTGGCGTACATGATCCGCAGCCGCTTGCCTTTACGGGTCGGCGCATCGCGCTCGGCCAGGATCGTGCGCAACCAGCGGTTGAGCTCCGGCGTGGCGACGCGCCGCCGTCGTTCCTCGACTACCTTGAGCGCCACCTCCAACGGTTGGCTCACCCGCTGCCCGGTTTTCGCTGAGATATATGAGACCGGCGCCCAGGGTGCGAACCGCAACTGCTCGCGAATCCGCCGCCGCCACTCCTTCTCTTCCTTTTCCTCCGCCGTCAGCAGGTCCCACTTGTTCAACGCCAGGACCAACCCGCGACCGGCCTCAACGACGTAACCGGCGATGTGCACGTCCTGCGCGGTAATTCCCTCGCGCGCGTCGATCACGACGATCCCGATGTCGGCCCGCTCCATCGCCCGCAGTCCGCGCAGCAGCGAGTACTGCTCCACACCGCGCGTCAATCCCGGACGCCGGATTCCGGCGGTGTCAACCAGCAACACGCGTTTGCCCTCAAAGGTGATCGTCGTGTCCACGGGATCCCGGGTGGTTCCCGGCACCGTCGTGACCAGGCTGCGCTCATCGCCGGTCAACGCATTGACGAGTGACGACTTTCCGACATTGGGTCGTCCGAGGATTGCGATACGCGCGGCCAGCTGTTCATCGACGAGCTCCGGTTTCGGCGGCGGGAGTCGTTCCACGACGCCATCGAGCAGGTCGCCGCTGCCCGTTCCATGCAAGGCCGAGATCACCCACGGATCACCAATGCCGAGCTCGTAAAACTCACCCGCCAGCGCCTCTCGACCTCGCCCGTCGGCCTTATTGGTAACCAGCATCACGGGCGTCCGCGACTTCCGCAGCAGCTCGGCGATGTCGCGATCAACGGCCGTCACACCTTCGCGCAGGTCGACGACAAACAGCACCAGGTCGGCTTCCTCGATGGCCAGCCGGCTCTGCTGCTCCATGCGGCGGCGGAGCTCGCGGTGCTCGGGCACCTCGTCGCGATCCTTGCCCAGCACCAAGCCTGCGGTGTCGACAATCACGAATCGCCGGCCCCGCCACTCCACCTCTGCATAGAGACGGTCGCGGGTCAATCCCGCCATGGGGTCGACAATCGCCCGACGCTCGCCCAGCAGTCGGTTGAAGAGCGCGGATTTTCCAACGTTCGGACGCCCCACAATGGCGACAAGCGGCAGGGCCATCAGTGGTGTGTGGGGATTGTCAACATAAGATGCAGTCGGCCTGTCAGCGCGACGAAAAACCGAACCTATAATAGGGCCCGTGTCGGACGGCCGCGTGGTTCTCAAAGAGAACCGAATTATGATGGTCTCCGACGAGCTCGGCGACATCCCGGCCGGCAACACGACCGGACTCGGCCTCTACTTTTCGGACACTCGATTCCTTTCGACGTTCGAGTTTCGACTGAATCGACTGCAGCCCATCTTGCTCTCGGCATCGGTCGATGAGAGCTACGTCGCCACCTTCCAAATGGTCAATCCCGTGCTCCTGCTCGACGAGGGCAAGCGCCGCATCCCACAGCAGAGCATCAGTGTGCGGCGCAGCCGATTCATCTACGGCGGCTTGCACGAGCGCATCGGCCTACAAAACTGCGGCACCGACGACGTCGACATCGCGTGCTCGCTGCGAATCGACGCCGACTTCCGCGACATGATGGACGTGCGCGGCTACAAGTTGCAGACGCTCGGCCAGCGCCGGCCCGTCGAGGTCGACGACAACGGCATGTCCTTCAGCTATGAGGGCCAGGATGGCCTGCTCCGCCGCACCGAGGTCGTAGTCAATCGATCCCCGGACACCCAGCATGACGGCGTCTTCGTCTGGCACTTCCACCTGGCCTCCAAGGAAACCGTCACCCTGGTGATCGACGTGATTCCGTTGATCGGCGAAGACGAGCCGATGCTGAGCCACCTCTACGACGATGCCCTGCAGGCGTTGCAAAAGTCCTATCGCCGCTGGCACGAGCAAACCACGCGCATCAAAACCGACAACGCCTTCCTGGATCGCGGGCTACTTCGCCGAGGACAGATGGACCTTCGCATCCTGCTCGAAGAATTCGACAGCGGCCTCTTCCCCATGGCCGGCATCCCCTGGTTCTCGGCACCCTTCGGCCGCGATGCGCTCATCACCTCGATCCAGACCCTGATGCTCAACCCGGAAATCGCCCGCGGAACATTGCGCTACCTGGCGCAACGCCAGGGCACCAAGGTCGATCCGGCGCGCGAGGAAGAACCGGGCAAGATCCTGCACGAAGAGCGTTACGGTGAGCTCGCCAACCTGCGCATGATTCCGCACACGCCCTACTACGGTTCCAGCGACAGCACACCCCTCTTCCTGGTGTGTGCCGTCGAGATGATGGACTGGCTCAACGACCGCGACCTTTTCGTCGAGATGCTGCCCGCGCTGTTGAACGCGCTGGCCTGGGTCGATCGCTACGGCGATTCCGACCAGGACGGCTTCATCGAGTACGCCGAGCGCGCCAGCGGTGGCCTGCGCAATCAGGGATGGAAGGATTCATCTGATTCGCTGCTCTATGCGGACGGTCGGCCCGCCGAGCTCCCGGCGGCGCTTATCGAGGTGCAGGGCTACGCCTATCAAGCCAAGGTCGGCCTCAGTCGGATCCTCGAC
Source organism: Candidatus Dormiibacterota bacterium (assembly GCA_035716185.1). Lineage (GTDB taxonomy): Bacteria > Chloroflexota > Dormibacteria > CF-121 > CF-121 > CF-13. The sequence continues at coordinate 12,041 of DASTJZ010000006.1, read as the reverse complement.
CGGCTGGGCCAGGGGGCGATGGCCGAGCGCCTCGCCCGAGAAGCGGCCGAGCTGCGCCGGCGCTTCGAGCTCAAGTTCTGGCTCGACGATGAGCAGTTCTACGCGCAAGGGCTCGACCGGCACAAGGTCCCGATCCGCTCGATCACCTCCAACCCCGCGCACTGTCTGTGGGCAGGCATCATCGACCCGGAGCGCGCCGAACTACTCCGCGACCGGCTGATGGCGCCCGACATGTTCTCCGGCTGGGGAATCCGGACGCTATCGTCGCAGTCGCCACACTACAACCCGATGAGCTACCACAACGGCACGATATGGCCGCACGACAACTCGATCGCGGTGGCCGGCTTGCGTCGCTACCGCCATACGGAAGCCGCCGGTCAGGTGATCGAGGGCATCATGGAGGCCGGTGTTCGGATGCCCAACTATCGCCTGCCAGAGTTATTCTGCGGATTCCGGCGCGACACCCTCTACAACAACGGCCCGGCGGAATACCTGGTCTCCTGCAATCCACAGGCCTGGGGCGCCGGCGCCGCGTTCCATCTGATGCAGTCGGCGCTGGGGATCGTGCCCGACACTACGGCCGGGCGCGTCTATCTCAATCCCATTCCCTTTGGTCAGGCGCGCAGCGTCGAGATCCGCGGCATGCGCGTCGGCAGCGGCAAGCTCTCCTTCAAGGTTTCGTACAACGGCGGCCGACCGCACGTCGATGTCATCGAAAAACCCGACGAGCTGGCCGTGATCCTCGACGAACCACCGGTGATCACGTAGTTCCTTGGTGACCCGGCCCCGCGTCGGGCTGCTGCACTACACCTGCCCTCCGGTGATCGGCGGGGTCGAAACGATCCTCCAGGAGCAGGCCACCCGATTGGCCGCGCGCGGCTACCCAGTGACGGTCCTCACCGGCCGGGGTGGTCCGTTGGCCGATGCCTCTGGCATCGGGCTCGTCATCATCCCCGAGCTCGACTCGCGCCACCCGAAGGTGAGCGAGGTCCGGGAGGCGTTGATGCAGGGCGCCGTACCGCCATTGTTCGGCCAGCTAACGGCCAGGATGGACGCCCTGCTGCAGCCCCACCTGGCGGAACTCGATGTCGTGATCGTGCACAACGCCCTGTCGCTTCACTTCAATCTTCCCCTGACCGTCGCGCTGTGGACGGCCGCCCATCGGGCCCGCCCGCGACTGATTTCCTGGATGCACGACCTCAGCTGGGTGAATCCGCTCTACCGGCCCTGGATGCACGATGGTGAGCCGTGGGACTACCTGCGGCGCCAGCATCCCCGCATCACCCCGGTCTTTGTGTCGCTGCAGCGGATGGACGAGTGGCGCGCGCTAACCGGTGCCGCGGTCGATGCCGAAAGCGTCATTCCAAATGGGATCGATCCGATGACGTTGCTGAAGCTCGGTCCTGGTGCACGAACCCTGGTCTCGACGTTCGGCTTGCTCGAGTCAGATGTCCTGCTGCTGGCGCCCGTTCGGATCACCAAGCGCAAGAATCTCGAGTGGGCGATCGATGCCGCCGCGGCCATCCGTGATGCGGGGCGATCGGTCCAGCTGCTCATCACCGGCCCGCCCGGACCGCACAATCCGCGCTCGCACGAGTATGTCGCCGAGTTGAAACAGCACACCGAGCGGCTCCGCCTCCAGGATTCGGTGCGTTTCCTCTTCGAGGCGACCGGCGCGAGCGGAGGCGAGTATGCCGTGGACGCGGCGACGCTCTCCGACCTTTATATGCTGAGCGACGTGGTCGTTCTTCCCAGCGCGAGTGAAGGGTTTGGCCTGCCGCTAGCCGAAGCCGCCGTGTTTCGCGCGCCGGTGGTGGCCACCGACCTGCCGGCGTTTCGCGAAGTAGCCTCCGAGGGCGCCACCCTCGTGCCGATCGACGCCGGTTCTGCTGCGTTCACCGCCGCCGTGCTGGCGGCGATCGATTCCCCGAGTGCCCGCCTTCGACGTCACGTGCTGGCGGCGCTCTCCTGGAACCGGCTCATCACCGAGCGCATCGAGCCGCTGCTCGCGGCCGCCACGTGAGTCATTATCGCGTCCTGATTCCTACGACCAACCCGGCGCGCACCGGTCCCCTGCTCAAGGCCATCTCCCCATTTCTCAACGCCGAAGATTCGCGCGGCACCCTGCTGGGTGTGATCGAGATGGCCCCCGAACGCCCCTTGAGCGAGGGCGTCGAGGTGGCGCGCGCCTATCGCGCTTTGCTTTCGCGGATCACGCGCTACGCCGAGCGTGGCCCGGGCGAGCTCCGCGGCCAGGTTCGAATCGCGCATGTAGCCGCCCAGGGCATCCGCGAAGCGGTGTTCGAGACCGACACCAACCTGCTCGTGCTGGAGACCAGCGATAGCAGCGGCCACGGCGGTCGAAACGACGGCCTCTGGGTCAACGCCGTCGAGGACCTGCTGGTCGATCCTCCCTGCGACGTCGCGCTCGTCCGTCCCGACACGACACCAATCCGCAGCGTACTGGTCCCTATCCGCGGCGGTCCTAATGCCGAGCTCGCTCTGCGCCTGGCCAGCACGGTCTGCAAAGAGACCGGCGCCGAGCTCGTCATCCTGCATGTTTTCACCCCTCGCATCTCCGACGACTCACGACAGCGCGAGGAAGCGGCCTTTCTCAAGCTGATGCGCGTCGTCGATGTCCCGATCCGCCGGGTCACACTCTTCTCGAACTCCGTGCGTGAGGCGATCATCCGCGAGGCGGCGGAGCATCAGATGATCGTGCTGGGCGCCACCATGAGCCTGATGCACCGGCCGATGGTGCTCGGCGCTCCGGTCACCCGCCTGCTTCGCCGCCTCCCGGGCAGCGTCATGGTTGTAAAGGCGGCCGGTCCGGTGACCGCGCAACGCGATCCCGACCGACCGTTCCGTGTCGAGAGCCGCGCCGTCGCCGCAGAGCGGGTCGACCGCTGGTTTGCCGAAAACACCTTCCACAGCCGCGAGTTCGCCGATCTCCGCCGGCTGGTCGACCTCAAACAGCGCCAGGGCCTGACCATCAGCTTGGGGCTGCCCACCCTGAACGAACAGATGACGATCGGAAAGGTCGTGCGAACCTTCAAGCACGCCCTGATGGACCGGGTGCCCCTGGTGGATGAAATCGTCGTGATCGACTCGGGCTCCTCCGACCGAACCACGGCGATCGCCGAGCGCGCCGGCGTCACCGTGGTGCAGCACAGCGACATCCTGCCGCGTTATGGCGTTTTTCAGGGCAAGGGCGAGGCCCTGTGGAAGAGCCTCTTCGTGCTGAAGGGCGACCTGATCTGCTGGGTGGACACCGACATCACGAACATCCACCCGAAGTTCGTCTACGGCCTGCTCGGGCCGCTGCTCAGCGATCCCGAGATTCACTACGTCAAAGGCTTCTACCGGCGACCGCTGCAATTCGGCACCGAGATCCAGGCGCAGGGCGGCGGTCGTGTCACCGAGTTGGCGGCCCGCCCGCTGCTCAATCTCTTCTTCCCGGAGCTGTCCGGATTGGTGCAGCCGCTCTCCGGCGAGTACGCCGGCCGCCGTCGCGTGCTGGAAAGCGTCCCGTTCTTCACCGGCTACGGCGTGGAGCTGGGGCTGCTGCTGGCGATCTCGGAGGCCTACGGCTTGCGCGCCATCGCGCAGGTCGACCTCGGGATGCGGGTCCACCGCAACCAGACCCTCTTCGACCTATCCAAGATGGCCTTCGCCATCATCCAGGTCGGGCTCAAACACCTGGGCGACCGGCACCGCATCCACCTGGTCGAAGAAGTCAATAAGACGATGAAGCTGATCCACTACGAAGACGAGCGCTACTGGATCGAGCAGAAGGAGATCGAGGACCAGGAGCGACCACCGATGAACTCGGTGCCGGAGTATTTCCTGGCCCGCCATCGGGTTCCAGCTCCCACGTCGGAATAAGACGGTTACAGGCCAGTTCGGATAATCGAGCGATGCGTCGTGGCTATGCCGCCCTCATCCTGCTCGCCCTGATCTGGGGCGCCAGCTTCTTCTTCATCAAGCTGGCGGTCTCGGACATGAGTCCTACGACCCTGGTCTTTCTCCGGGCGCTGGTTGGCATGCTGACCATTGCCGCCATCCTTGCCATCCGTGGCCAATCACCCGCGCCGCCGGGCACCCGCGCGCGACTGCTTCCCTTCATCGCCCTGGCTGTCTTTGGCAGTCTGCTGCCATGGTTCTTCTTCGGCTTCGGCGAGCTGTCGATCAGCAGCTCGCTGGCCAGCATCTTGAATGCCACCACCCCGTTATGGACGGCCGTCTTCGCTTACTGGGTCACGCCGGCAGAACGGCCGAGTCCGCTGAACTATGTCGGCGTCGCCATCGGATTCATCGGCACCGGCATCCTGGTCGCCCCGGCGTTGATTGGACAGCCGCTGAAAGCCACGACCATCGGCACCATCGCCGTGGCCGGCGCGGCAGCCTGCTATGCCGTGGCAGCGCTGGTGCAGCGGCGCCGGCTGCGCGGCGTCAGCTCGATCCAGGTTGGCTTCTGGCAGCTGGCGCTCACGGTGCCGCTCGCCTTCGCCGTCTCCCTACCAACACTGGGCGCCACGCACTTACATCTGTCGTCAATCCTCGCCATCGTGGTCCTCGGCGCCGGCGGATCCGGGATCGCCTATCTCCTCTACTACTACATGATGAACACGCTCGGCGCGACCCGCGCCACGACGGTGACCTTCCTGCTCCCGGTGACTGCCATCTTCTGGGGTGCGACCTTGCTTCGCGAGGCGATCACGATGCCGATCATCGTCGGCATGCTCGTGATCCTGCTGGGCGTCTACCTGACCAGCCGCCCGAAGGTTTCGCGGCCAGTTGAGCTGGCCAAGGCGAAGGGTGTCGCCTGATCGGTTCCCATAGAATCGCGGCTGGATGCGCCGGCTGCTCCTCATCGGGATCGCACTGACGCTCGCGGCTTGCTCCAACCCCCTCCAGAGCAGCTCGACCTCGCCAACCGCGACCCCAACGCCGACGCCCTCACCAACGCCGACGCCGGTCCCCTCCCCGACGATGGTCAATGGCCGCATCGTCGTCTCCAACCTCGACGACAACGGGGCGGCCGTCGTCGCCGGCATCCTCTATCCGCCCAGTGGCGCGGCCTGCAGCACCAATGGCAAGTACGACAGCTGCCCGGTGACCGATGGCCTCGCGACCCGGCTCGATTCCAATCCACTCAAGCAAGCTGAGCCGTTGTGTCGTTGCCAGAACACCTATCAATCGCGCACCATCACGACCACTCCTCTGCCGCCGGACAATCCGGGAGCAATCGCGCATGTGGTCCTCGACATCGGAAGCGGCACGACCGTGAAGATCGATGTCACGGTGCTCCGCACCCCAACCGGCTGGTTCGCGAGCGACACCAGCTGCACCGGCCAGGACACGACCGCAACATCGATCTACGCCCCGTCGCCGCCGGCCTGCAGCTGAGTTAGCGTTTAGCTGATTTCGAGCGGCTCTTCGTCGAAGGATTGTCTGTCGTTCAGCCGCCAGGAACGGGCCTCGACCAACCGACCGTTCTCCACGGCCGCCACCACATAGCTGTAGAACGTCCAGGCGTGTTCGGCATCGAACCGCGAGGGAATCGGCGGATGGTCTGGATGGCTGTGGGCGAAGCCGATGATTTCTAGCCCCTGTGCCTCCGCATCCTTCTGCACCCGTAGCTGCTCCAGGGGATCGAGTGCGTAGCGATCACGCGGCCGGTCGGTGATCGTATTGCGCATGGCTCGGAAATCGAGCACTCGATAGCTGGAATCCGCCGCGCTGCCGATCAGCGCGCCACAGGCTTCGTTCGGATAGCCGCGCTCGAGGTGCTCCCGCATGCGGTCCATCACCGGACGCGGAATCCGCAGGCTCACCGCTTTTGGTGGTAGAGCCCGGAGCTGAGGTAGCGGTCGCCGCCGTCGGGAAAGATCAGAACGAAAACGCCCTCGGAGGTGCGTCGCGCGACCTCGCGCGCGGCGTAGACCGCCGCCCCCGACGAGTTGCCGACCAGTAGCCCCTCCGTCCGCGCCAGGTCGTGGGCCAGCTCGTAGGCAGCCTCGGTCGGGACGCTGATCTTTTCGTCGTGCACGCTAGGGTCGTAGATTCCGGGGACGATCGAGCTCGGCATATGCTTCAGGCCTTCGAGACCGTGCAATCCATCCGATGGCTCGGCGGCGATCACGCGAATCTCCCGGTTGTGCCGCTTGAGAAGTCGCCCGACGCCCATCAGGGTTCCACTGGTGCCGATGCCGGCGATGAAATGGGTGACCTCACCGTGGGTCTGATCCAGGATTTCCGGACCGGTGGTATCAAAATGCGCCCGCCAGTTGAACGCGTTGTTGTACTGGTCGGGCATGAAGTACACGCCCGGTGAGGCCTCCTTCATCCGATGCGCCTCGCGGATGGCGCCGTCGGAACCCTCCAGCGCCGGGGTGAAGATCGCCTCGGCGCCGAAGGCCTTGACGATCTCGCGCCGCTCCTCATTGACGTTGGCCGGCATCACCAGCTTGACCTGGTAGCCTTTGGCCGCACCGATCAAGGCGTAGGCGATCCCGGTGTTGCCCGAGGTCGAGTCGAGGATGACCTTCTCGACGGTGAGCTCGCCGGTGCGCTCCGCTTCCTCGATCATGCGCAGCGCCGGCCGGTCCTTGACCGAGCCGCCCGGGTTGAACCACTCGGCCTTGGCGTAGAAGGTGATGTGGGGGAACTCCTTCTCCAGGTGGCGGACACGGATCAGCGGCGTGTTGCCGATCCGCTGCAGGATCGACTGATCGGGAAGGTTTTCGACAAGCGAAAGCGCGCGGTGGGGCATTCCTCCCGATTCTATCGAGGGTTTAACACCCTCCCCACAAGGGGGAGGGAGCCTAGGACAGCGCTTGCTGGAAGTCGGCGATCAGGTCGTCGGGATGCTCGATCCCAACCGAGCAGCGCACCAGTCCATCGGTGATGCCGATGCGCGCCCGCTCGTCGGGCGTCAACCCGCGGTGCGAGGTCGAGGCCGGATGGCTCAAGGTGGTCGCAACGTTGCCCAGACTCGGCATCAGCCGGACGATCCGCAGCCGGCGCACCATCGCCTCCAGCGCCGGCTTTCCGCCGGCCAGCTCGAAGGACAGGAGCGCACCGGCGCCGTGCGGTAGCATCCGCCGGGCCCGAGCGCAGAAGGGACTGTCCTCCAGCTCGGGATAGTTGACCCGGCTGACTGCTCTGTTCTCCTGCAACACTCGAGCCAGCGCCAGGGCGTTGCTGCTATGTCGCGCCATCCGCACGGCCAGGGTGCGAATGCCCCGCAGCGTCAACCAGGCATCGAACGGACTAAGCGTCGGCCCGAAGGTGTGGGCAAAGGCGCGGGCCGCCTGGATCCACGCCGGCTTGCCCACCACGGCGCCGCCGATGACGTCGGCGTGGCCGCTGAGATTCTTGGTGGCGCTGTAGATCACGACGTCCGCTCCCCACTGAAATGGCTGCGAGAGCGCCAGCGTGGGGACGGTGTTGTCCACCACCAGCAGCGCACCGGCATCGTGGGCAATCTTGGCCAGCGCTTCCAGGTCGGGGATGCGGATCAGCGGGTTGGTGCAGATCTCGCAGAGCAACACGCGCGTCCGATCGGTGAGCGCCGCTCGAAGGGCGTCGAGATCCTGGAAGTCCAGGATCGTGCTGGTGATGCCGAAGCGCGTCAGGTCGTCGCGCACGAACGTGAGCGTCGTCCCGTAGCAGTCATTGGCCGCCACCACATGGTCGCCGGCGCTCATCTCGCTCATCAGTGCCACCGCGATCGCCGCCATGCCCGACCCCACCACGACCGCGTCGAGGCCGATCTTCAAGCCGTTCGCTTCCAGGCTGGCCAGCGCTGCCTCCAGTTGGCGGTGATTCTCGGTCCCCCACCGCCCGTAGCCGCGATGTTCCGCCATCGCGGCCTCGAGCGTCTTCAGGTCGGGATAACCACTGGCCGAACCGACGGTGATGTCCGGCGTGAACGGCGCGTCCTTGCGGTCGAGCGCCGGTTCGCCGGCATGCACCGCGACCGTATCGGAGTGCGACATCCGGGTCAGCCTACCGCAAGCCGCTCGAATCGACCGAGTTGCTCGGTGTCGCCCAGCCGCTCGAGGACGGTGAGCCCTTTCTTCAACTCCGCATCATCACTGGTGAGGAGCCCGCGCTCGCACCGCGCCCGGGCTGCGTACGGGACCGCACCGACACCGTCGAACAACCCGATCGCGCGGCTCAGGCGGGCCGGGTCGCGCTCCGCTCGGCCGATTGCCCGCTCGGCCTGTCCGGCGAGGATAGGGATCCCGTGCGCGTACGCCTGTTCCAGAATGCGGCGCAGCGCCTGGAGATCCGGTATTCGGTCATGATCGAGGAGAAGACTGATCCCGCGCTCGACTCGCAAGAGCTGCTCGTCGCGGACGTGCTCGATGGCGGCTTGCACCGCGGACAGGTCGAGCCGGCCGTATCCCACCCACTCGCGAAACGGGACGCCCTGCGGAAATGCCGCGAGGATGGTGTCAATGATCTCACCGTAATGAGCGACCAAACTTGCGTCATGGCGAGCGCGGGCGACGTCCATCGCCGCCATGAAGCCGAAGGTCGCAAAGCCGGCGGCGGCACGCCCGGTGTCGTTCCAGAGCTGGCGAGCGTGCTCGGCCAGGGGAAAGACCTCATCCCATTGGCCGAGCAGGGTGAGGGTATACATACGGTGGGCCACGAGGTGGAGTGTCCAGGCCGGGAACTGTCCAGGGAGAACTTGCGCCAATCCTGCAGCCGAAACCCGCTCCGCTTCGTCGAGTTCACCGATCACATTGGAAGCCCAGACGACCATCCCGAAGGCGTCCACTTTCTCATCGACGCCAAGCCGGTCCTGGAACCGAAGCCGTTCCCGGGCGAACTCGCGCGCGTGCCGCCAGTCCTGCTGATCCTGAGTCGCGCCCGTCAGAGCGTCGAGCGCCACACTCTGCAACCTCGGATCATCCAACCGGCGCGCGATCTCGAGAGCCTTGGTCGCGCTTTCAAACGCCCGGGACACCTCCTCCTGGGTCGGGGACCGCGTGGTGCGAAGCCAGAAGGGCACGAACCCTTCGGCGGCGAGGTAGTTGGCGATCGCTCGCTCGTCGGTGACTTGCTTGAGGAGGACGCTGCCCTCGTCCAGGAGCCCCTTCATGGCCGCTTCCGAAAGCCGATTCGTGACCGAGCCCTGAAACCGCATGTAGTTCGTGAGCAGCTTGGCCAGTAACCGGAGTTCCTGTGCCGGCGGGCAACCCTGGTCGCGGCTCAGGCGCAACGCGGATTGATAGGCCTCGGCGGTGAGATCGCCTGACTCAGCCAGGTCGCCCAGGCGCTCATACAGGCTGGGTAACGCGGCGGGCTCGGCGAGCTCGATCGCACTGCGCAGATGGCGCGACCCTTCGAGCGAGGCGGCGGCCGCCGCCGCGACCTCCGCGGCTCGGCTGAGCCAGGCCGCGGCTTTCTTTCGCACCTGCTCCGTTTCGTCATCACCAGGCCGCTGGGCGCCCAGAATGAGAGCCGCCTCACGGTAGTGATAGGCAATCAGCTCCGCCAGGGCGTCTTCTCGGTCAGCCGCCAGCCCTTCGAGCCAGACCGCGGCCGCCGCATGGAGTCGCCCTCGTTCGGCGCGCGTCAGGGTTTGATAGGCGACCTCGCGGATGAGGATGTGCCGGAAGGCGAAGATATCGGTCCCAGTCGGTCGAAGCAGGTCTTTGTCGATCAGGTGGTCGATGACCTCGTCGACGCCCACAAGGCTGGGCTCCAGGGCGCGCAAGCCTGGAGGCCGGAACGCGCGTCCAAAGATCGAGCCCAGCTGGACAACGCGCCGCTCTTCCGGAGGCAGCAGATCGAGCCGCGCGAGGACCGTGGCCTGGACCGTGTCGGGAAGCTGGTCCGGGGTTGACTGCTCGGCCACCGAGCGGATCAACTCGCCGGCGAAGAACGGATTGCCCTCCGCCCTTCGGACGATGCGATCCAGGAGTTCAGGTGAGCAGCCCTCGAGCAACTGGTCGACCAGCTGGATCGTCTCCCGGTCGCTGAGGGGCTCGAGCGAGATCGACAGGTAGTTTCGCCGGCCGCCGCCCCAGGCGGGCCGGCGATCGAGCAATTCCGGACGTGTCAGGGCGATCATCAACAACGGCAGCTCACCGCGAGACTGCATGACGTATTCGAAGAGATCGAGCAGGCTGTCGCTGGACCAATGCAGGTCCTCGAACACCAGCACCAGCGGAGCGCGGCGTGCGGCGATCTCGAAGAAGGTGCGCCAGGCCGCCAGTAAGGCGGAGCGGTCGCTGACCTCGGTGTCGCCGGCACCAACGGTGGCAGCCAGTAGCTCGACTTCGCGATCGAGCGCCTCGAGGCCGGAACCTTGGAGCCACGCCCGAATCGCGTCGCGGACCACGTGCCCCATTGCATCATCGGCGACGCCGATCAACCGGTGGAGGACGCCACGCAGGGGCCAGTAGGTCAATCGCTGGCCGTAGGGCATGCATTGGGCAATCGCGACGGTGGCCCGTGACTCGATCGATGGCAGCCGGTGGAGGAATTCCTCTAGCAGGCGCGTCTTGCCGACGCCTGCCGGGGCAATGATGCTGACCAGGAAGGGACGTTTCTCGTCGAGCGCCCGGCGCCCGGCCAGCTCGAGCTGCTGCAGGTCGGCATCCCGGCCGATCAACGCGGTTTTGGTCGCGACCGGCGTCCGCCGAGCCCGGGCGACCAACGGCAGGGCCCGAACGGGCTGGGCCTTACCGCGAGCGTCGACCAACAGCGCCGGACCAAAATCGAACGCGCCGCGCGCACCGGTCGCGGTTCGCTCGCCGCATAGAATGCCCCAGGGCTCGGCCGCGGTCTGCAGCCTGGCCGTTACATTCACGGCATCGCCGGTCAGGGGAAAGTCGCCAGCCGCGCTCTCGCGCGCCGCGACCACCTCGCCGGTGTTGATGCCAATGCGGATCGGCAAGCGTTCACCAAGCGCCGAGTCGTTGCGCACCCGATCGCGCAATGCCAGCGCCGCCGACAGCGCCCGCTGTGGGTCGTCGTCGTGGGTTTGCGGAAAACCGAAGACGGCGACCACGGCATCCCCGATGAACTTTTCCGTGATCCCGCCGTACTCGCCCACGGTGTCGCGGGCGACGTCGTAGTAGCGGCGCAGAAGGATTCGGGCATCCTCCGGGTCCAGGCGCTCGCCCAACGCAGTCGAGCCCGCCACGTCCGCAAAGAGGATTGTGACGATGCGTCGCTCTTCAGCCACGGGTTACCGCCTAAGGAAGCGCACCCGACGCCGCCGCCGATAGCTGTCCGGGCTGTCCTTGCTGACCACGCTGATGCTGCCATCGTTCTCCAGGACCGCGAGCTTGCAATCACTCACGTTCTCGAGGCCGTGCTCGCGCAATGCCATCTCGACGTCGTTGAGGCTCAGGCCTTCCTTCTCGAGGTTTTGCTGGAGAACCTTGCCCTCCTCGCAGACCACCGTCGGCGGCGGTTCGACCAGGCGGTCAAACGCCGGCCAGTAGCTGCGGAGCAGGGCAATCCCACGATTGATGAGGAGCAGGACGATGATGATGATGACCCCGCCGGTCACCGAGTTGTCCGGACCGGTGATCGCCGGCTGCAAGGCATTGGCGACCAGCAGGACCAGGACCAGGTCGAAGATCGTGAATTGCCCCAACTCGCGCTTCCCGAAGATCCGCAGCCCGACGAAGAAGACGGCGTAGATGATGAACGAGCGAACGACCAGCTCCCACCAGGGGACGCCGAGCTTGAAGAGGCTTTCCATCCGACGCGAATCTTAGACGCGATTAATGCATGACTGGGTGTTGGAAGCCGAAGTCGAGCAGCGTGGCGGCGTCGGTGAAGTGCTGGGTACTGCCCAGCACGACCACCAGAATCGTCCGGCCATTCCGGGTGGCGGCGGCGGCCAGGCAGTAACCGGCGGCCCCGGTGTAGCCGGGCTTGATACCGATCGCGCCGGGATAGGTCCACAGCAGGCGATCGATGTTCGTCGGATTGAAGGCCTTGTGGTGCGATGTCGCGTAGATGGAAAACTGCTTCGACCCCACGATCGTTCGCAGGTCTGGATA
>DASTJZ010000005.1:0-22924 GCA_035716185.1 Candidatus Dormiibacterota bacterium | reverse complement strand
AACGTCACGAACGCGAGCCGGATCAAGTTCCAGGCGTGGACCACCACCGTCGGGCAGCAAATCCCCGACGAGGGGCCCGCAACCCACATCGATCCGAGCACAACCTGGACCTACAAGTTCTATCCGCCCACGTCGGGGCCGCATTACCTGGTGCAGGGCAGCGCCCCGGTACCCTGGCAGACGATCGACAGCCTGGTCGAGGGCCAGTTCGTCCACAACCTGGAGCACGGTGGGATCGCGATCCTCTACAACTGTCCCAGCGGCAACGACTGCACGACGTTGAAGAACCAGCTCGAGAACTATGTGAAGAACCTGGCCCCAGTCGAGCCGCGATTCCAGGAGGTCAAGATCATCATGACCCCGTATACACGCGGCATGACCAAGAGAGTCGCGCTGGTGGCCTGGCACTACGTCGATTTCCTGGACGGTTACAACGAGACGGAGATCACCCACTTCTACGAGAACCACGTCGACCAGGGGCCAGAGCAGATCCAGTAGCGTGCGGAATTACGCTAAACTATCCAGTCGCGCTTGAGCCCAGCCATGTATGCCATTGTTGCGACCAGCGGAAAGCAATTCCGAGTCTCGGAAGGCGATCGGATCGTGGTCGATCGCGTCTCGGCCAATGTCGGCCAGACGGTCCGGCTGGATTCCGTTCTCATGCTCGGCGGCGATGACAGGGCCCTGGTGGGCACCCCGTTTGTCCAGGGCGCGGCGGTCGAGGCCACGGTCGTTTCGCATCGGGCCGGCGACAAAGTCATCGTGTTCAAGTTCGAAGCCCGCAAGCGGAAGCGGCGTAAGACGGGGCACCGGCAGCAGCTTTCCGAGCTCCGGATCGGCGCCATCCGGGCGCCTGGTGCCGAGCGTCGGGAAGGCGCTGCAATCAGTGAGCGACCGGCAGCGCCAGCGACCAGGAGTCGCCGGGCCACGGCAACCAGAGAAAAAGTAGCGACGACAGAGCAAACGAGCGAGGAGTAGTTCATGGCACACAAGAAAGGCGCAGGGAGCTCACGCAACGGACGCGACAGCGTCGGTCAGCGGCTGGGCATGAAGACCGGAGCCGGCCAGGCGGTCAACGCCGGGACCATTCTGCTTCGCCAGCGTGGCACGGCGATCTTCCCCGGAACCAACGTCGGCATGGGCCGCGATCACACCCTGTTCGCGCTCGTCGACGGAGTCGTCCGCTTCGAGCGCACCGGTCACGGCCGGAAGAAAGTCTCCGTGCTCGCGGAGTCCGCCTAGCCCCCAGCCTACCCTCCGGGAGGGAATAGACGCGGGCGGTAGGCTGGGAACCGTGTTTACCGATCGCGTCAAGGTCTTCGTCAAGGGCGGCGATGGCGGCGCCGGCGCGCTCAGCTTCCGGCGGGAGAAGTACGTCCCGCGCGGCGGTCCCGATGGCGGCAACGGCGGACGCGGCGGCAGCGTTATTCTCGAAGTCTCGCGTGAGCTGAATTCGCTGCAGGACTATCGATTCAAGCATCATTTCGCGGCGATGCCCGCCGGCCGCGGCGGTGGCAGCCGAAAGCATGGGCGGGACGGCAACGACCTGGTCCTGCAAGTGCCGCCGGGCACGATCATCAAGGACGAGGAGGGGAAGACGCTCGCCGATCTGACGGCGGGCGGCCAGCGCTTCGTGGTTGCGCGAGGCGGGCGAGGCGGCCGCGGAAACGCCAGCTTCAAGACGTCGACGCGGCAGACGCCGCGATTCGCCGAGCTCGGGGAACCGGGGGAGTCGCGCTGGCTCTGGCTCGAGCTAAAGCTCATCGCCGACGTGGGTCTGGTCGGGCTACCCAATGCCGGGAAGTCGACGTTGCTTTCGGTGGCCAGCGCTGCCAAGCCGAAGATTGCGGATTATCCGTTCACGACGCTGGAGCCGGTCCTCGGCGTCGTCCAGCTGGACGATGAATCGAGTTTCGTCATGGCGGATCTGCCGGGGCTGATCGAAGGCGCGCACGCGGGCGCCGGCTTGGGACTCGAGTTCCTGCGGCACATCGAGCGAACGCGCGTCTTGATCCATGTGCTGGATGCGTCGGCCGGCGACCGAGAGAAGCTCTGGACCGACTATCAGCAGGTCCGGTCGGAGATCAAGCGCTACAACGCCGCCCTGGCCCGCCGGCCCCATCTCGTCGCGCTCAACAAGATGGACGCCGTGCGCGATCCATCCGAAGTCACCGCGTTCCGCCAGCGACTGGTGAAGCTGCGGCGGCGGACCTTTCCCATCTCGGCGAGGACCCGCGATGGCGTCAGTGACTTACTCTGGGCGGCCTGGCGAGCGCTCCGGCGACGGCGGGAATCCGCCAATCCGTTGCCCGCCCTGAAGGTGTACCGGGGCCCAAGCACGGCCGAGCCATTCACGATCCAGGCCGACGACGGTGCCTTTCGGGTTTCGGGCGAGCAGTTGCAGAAGCTCGTCGCCATGACAGACCTGACCAATCCCGAAGGACTGGCGCATTTTCAGCGGACGATCGATCGCTGGGGCCTGAACGATGCGCTCGCCCGGCACGGCGCGAAGGGCGGCGAAGCCGTTCGAATTGGGGAGCTGGAGTTCATCTACGATCCCGAGCGCTGAACGGCCCGCCGTCGGCATCATGGGCGGCACCTATGACCCGATTCACAATGGCCACCTGGAGGCGGCCAAAGAGTTACGAGATATCGCCGACCTCGACCAGGTCTGGTTGATGCCCAACGCCCAGCCGCCGCACCGGTCTCGGCCGGTCGCCGGCGCCGAAGACCGGATGCGCATGGTCGAGCTTGCGGTCGATCGCCTACCCGGCCTGGTGCCGTCACGGCTCGAGATCGAACGCGGGGGGATTTCGTACACGATCGACACCATCCGCGAGCTGATGGACCGATTTCCGGGACAGCGCTTCGAAATGCTGCTGGGGTCCGATGCGGCAGCGCACATCGCGGGATGGCATCGGGCTGCGGACGTGTTAGCCGAGGCGAACTTCGTGATTTTCAACCGGCCAGGAACGAGCCTGACGCAGGCGGAACTGGCCAGGCTCGGATTCGCCCCCGAGCGATCGCGTGTGGTCCACCTCGAGACGCCGGCGATTGCTGCGCATGAGATCCGGGACCGGCTTGCCGGTGGGGGGCCGGTGGATGATCTGATTCCACCAGGTGTGGCCGCCTACATCCGCGAACACCGACTGTACGGGACCTGAGGGCCGCCAATTGGGATAATCAAGCCAGTGACCCCCCTTCAGCTCAGCCGGCTCATCGCGGACGCGGCTGCAGACAAGAAGGCCCGGGAAATCGTCCGGCTGGATATCCGCAACAAGTCCTCGATCGCGGATTATTTCGTGATCTGCGAGGGTGATACCGACCGCCAGGTCCGCGCGATCGTCGACTCGATTGTGGAGAAGGGCAAGGCCAACGGCGTGAGGCCATTACGTGTCTCGGGCTACGAGGAAGGATCCTGGGTCGTGCTCGATTACGCCAGCGTGATCGTGCATGTGTTCCTGCCCGGCGAGCGGTCGTATTACGACCTCGAGTCGCTCTGGCGAGCCCCGGCGAAAGTTGCGAGTGAGGGGAACGGGGCAAAAAAATCGCCGGTGCGTAAGCGGGTGGCCGCCACGAAAACGAAGCCCGCCGGCCCGACACGCCGCCGCGCTCGGAGCGCCTGACAGAGCGCCGCGCTCCAGTTCCCTCCGGTCCGGCCATCGAACGCCATTGGCGCGGTTCTTACCTAAGTTTGTGATCGGCGTCTGAAGCAACAGCCGGCAGCCGTGGCATAATACGGCCCAACGCGCCGGGTATGGGCGCGGCGCACGAAGAATGGGCCCGAGAAAACCTGCCGCTCCACCTCATCCCCATGTGACCGTTGAGGACGTCTGGCGCGGCGCCCTACCGGAAAACAGCCAGCTGGTGGGGGGCAAAGCCGGACTTCGTCGCGAGGTCGTCTGGTGTACCGCGCTGCGCGCCCGGCCACCGGCAGTCACCCTGCGTGGCGGGGAGTTGCTCCTGGTCGATCCGGAAGTCCTGGCCGCGGTCGACTCACGCCTGACGCTCGCTCGACTGCTCGAGTCCCTGGCGGGCCAGGGGGTCGCGGGCGCCGCCGTCGTCGGCCGTGCCTCGCCAGAAGCTCGCCGGGTCGCCGATGAGCGCGGCCTGCCGCTCTTCGGCCTTCCGGCCGAAACACCGCTCGATCAGATCGAGCCGCAGGTCTTGCGCTATATCGTCGACCGGCGGGCCGATCTGCACGAGCGCGCCCAGGACCTGCACCGGCAGCTGAGCGAGCTGGCCCTGGCAGGGCGCGGATTGCCGGCGGTGCTCAGACGGCTGAATGAACTCACCGGTGTTCCAGTGCTGCTGGAACGCGACGGCGCGACGGACTTCGTTGGTGGCGCGGGCACACCATTGCCGGATGCAACCGCGACGGCGATCGCTGCCGAGCGGCCGGCCCTGGACGATTGGCTACGTGACGTCCCGCTGAGCGCGTTCGATCCTCCGGTCGCCCTGCGCTCGCTGGTCAACGGACAGGCGCGCTTGATCGCGCCCATCCTGGTGCAGGGGAGCATCGCCGGGTTTCTCTCGCTGCTCGGCTCCGAGGGCGAGCTCGGCGAGCTGCACCGGCTGGCCGTCGGCCGCGCCGCGCATGCCTGCGCGATCGAGCTGGTGCGGGCGCGGGCGGCGCGCGACGCGCGCGATGAGCTGGACGAAGAGCTGCTGGACGTTCTGACGGCAGGCCGGCCGGGCTCGCAGGAGGCCGCACGGGAGCGGGCGAAACGCAAAGGCTTCGACGTCGACGCGGCTTACCTGGTCATCGCGGCCGAAGCGTCGCAACCAGGCCTTGGCAAAAAGCTCCGGGCTGCGTGGGAGCGGCAGCTGGCCACCATGCGAATCCCGGCGCTGGTGCGCGAACGCGGGGATACGGCCCTGGCGCTGCTGGCGCTGGGCCGGACCGAGACCAGGTCATTACTCGACCAGCTACATCGTGCTGCACGGAGTGGGGCGGGGGTGCCGGTCGCCCTCGGTTATGGCGCAACCCGGTCAGGCGCCACCGAAGTCGGTGCCGCGGCGCGCGAAGCCGAGCAGTCGCTGACCATGGGCAAGCGGCTTTTCGGACCCGACAGCGCGACCGCCTTCGCGGACCTCGGCCTGTATCGATTGCTCTATGCGCTGCAGCCGCTCCCGGAATTGCGGGCATTCAGCGGGGACGTGCTAAAGCGCCTCCAGGCCAAAGATCGTGGTGGGGTCTTGAGGCAAACGTTGACGGCATACCTGGCGACCAACGGAAGTCCAACGGACGCCGCCGAGCGCTTGCATCTTCACCGAAATACGGTGCTCTATCGACTCGGCCGGATCGAGGATTTGCTCGGTGTCGACCTGCGTGACGCCGAGGTCCGGCTGACGCTTCACCTCGCGCTAAAGATCAGTGAGGTGCTCGAAGGCTAAGAGCCCGCACCCTACCCTCCCCCAAAGGGGGAGGGAAACTCACTTCGGATGGGTGCGGATGACGTCGGTGACCGGCGGCGTGCTCGGGGCCGGCCCCAGCAGCGGGGCCGGACCGGCGCCGAGCGCGGACAGGATGGCCGCGGCAATCGCGGCGTGGCCCTGATCACCAGGATGGAACCAGTCGGTGCGGCCCAGGTAGCTCGAGCCACCATCCGATGCGTGGAAGTCGTTCACCATGTAAAAGCCATCCAGGCTCACGAAGGTGCCACCGTGGCGCTCACAGGCGCCGGCCATGATCGCATCGAAATTCGGCGAGGGCAACCAGCTGCCGATGCACAGCACCCGGATGCCGGGCGAGGAGACCGCGGACACGATCGACTCGTACTGCGACGCGAACGCGTCGGCGGGCGTGTTGAAGCCGACGTCATTCGTGCCCAGCTCGATGGTCACCAACGCCGGATGCGCCGCGGTCACGGCACCGACCTGGCCCACGCCCCAGGCGGCTTTCGTGCCGCTGCGCGCGATCAGGTCGAGGTTCATTCCCAATTTCTCGGCAACCAGCGCGGGAAAGGTGGCGTCCGATGCCGTTGCGTAACGGCCGGCGCTGATGCTGTCGCCCAGCGCCACGTACGTCTTACCCTGCAATCCTTGGCCGTCGGCATTGGCGTGCACGCCAAGCACCTCGCTGGGCGCCATCGCCGGACCTCGCGCGGCCGGCTGACCCAGGGCAAGCATTGCGACCAATGCCCAAATTACATATGTCACGACCCTCGGGGTGCGTGCAATCGCCGTTGACCCCAACCTCCTGCCACTATTGTGCCAGCCGCGTTCGAGCGGCGCCCCCTGCAAACGCGAGTCATCGTTAGATCAGGCCGGACTCCAGCGTGGTCACCATCTCTGCCAGCGCACGCAGAGCCCAGTTTGGACGATCCGTCATGCCAAACAGCTGCAGGCGGGCCTCCGCCAGGTGCTCCGTAGCCTGACGGCGGCAGATCGCCTCGGCGTTCGACTGGGTGATGATCGCCCGCGCCGTTTCCATTTCCGCGGCGCTGAAGCGTGCCTTGGTAAGCAGTGAGCGCAGCACGCGCCGATTGCCGGCGGGGCCTCCCTTCAGGGCCACCAGCGTGGGCAGGGTTTTCTTGCCGTTCTTGAGGTCGCTGCCCACGGGCTTGCCGGTCTCGGTCGTCGAACCCCACACCCCGCGAATGTCGTCGATCACCTGGAAAGCAATCCCCAGGTGAGAGCCAAACTTGCCGGCTTTGTCCAGCGACGCTTCCCCCACGCCGGCGGCAACCCCGCCAAGACGAGCCGCACATTCGAAGAGCGCCGCCGTCTTGAGTCCGACCATCTCCAGGTACTCGTCCACGCTGACTTCGACCCGCTGCTCGAACTGCAGGTCGAGCACCTGGCCGCGACAGAGCGCCAGCATGGCCTCGGTCAGCAGCGAGAGTGCCGGCCGCAGCCGGTCGACGTGGCGCGGCGGCAGCAGGTCGACGACCGCACGCGTGACCAGCGCCTCCAGCGCGGCGCCGGCGTTGATGGCCTGCCCGTCGCCCCACAATTTCCAGACGGTTGGCCGGCCCCGGCGGAGCTCGTCGCGGTCCTGGACGTCATCGAAGACGAGCGAGAAATTATGCACCAGCTCGACGGCCACGGCGGCCCACAACGCATCGGCGTAGCGGTGGCCGAACGCCTCGCAGCTGAGCAGCACGATGTTGGCCCGCAGCCGCTTGCCACGATCGTCACGGACCTTGCGCAGGCCGAGGTGGTGCTGCACCATCTCGGTGAGCAGGGCGCTCTGGCTCGAGCCAACCCGCTGCGCCAGCCGCGACAGCTCGCGATCGAGCGCGACGTTCATGGCATGAAGCCGGTCGGTGCGTGAGGCAAAGGTCCGACCCCGGGTGATCATCGGATTTCGGCGACTGGGCTGGACTTCAGGGCGGCGATACTCGGGGCGCCGGCGCAGAACATGGCGACCCGCAACTGCCAGGCGAAGCCGTCCAGCAGGCGGCGCACCGGCTCCTCGCCTTCGGCGGCCGCCACCAACACGGCATGGGCGAAGCCGGTCAGGTCGGCCCCGAGGGCGATCGCCTTGGCGGCGTCGAGACCATGCTTCAGTCCGCCGCTGGCGATCACGGGAAGGCTGGGAGCCGCGCGGCGGGTGGCAATCAGCGCCTCCGCCGTAGGAATGCCCCACTCCGAGAAGGCGAGCGCCAGCTCCACTTCCTCGGGGCGCTCCCGACGAAAGGCTTCGACCCGGGCAAAGCTGGTGCCGCCCATCCCGGCCACGTCGATGGCGGCGACGCCCGCCCTGGCCAGTTGGGCCGCCGCCTGTTCCGAGATGCCACAGCCCACTTCTTTGACAATGACCGGCACCGGTAATTCCTCGCACAGCGCCGCGATCTTTTCGACCAGGCCCTTGAAGTTGTGATCGCCCTCGGGCTGGAGCGCTTCCTGCAGGGGATTGAGATGCAGCACCAGGGCGTCGGCGCCAATCATCTCGATCGCTTCCAGGCAATGTTCCTGGCGCAGTCCGTAGTTCAGCTGCACCGCGCCCAGGTTGGCGAAGAGCAGGACGTCCGGAGCGACGCTCCGTACCTGATAGGTGCCACGCAGGTCCTTGTGGGTCAGGCCGGCACGCTGCGAGCCGACGCCGAAGGCGATGCCGACGGCTTGCGCGACCAGCGCCAGGCGCCGGTTGATATCACCTGCGGCGTGGGCCCCGCCGGTCATGCTCGAGATCAGGAAGGGAAGCTTGAGCGAACGCTTCAGGAACGTCGTCGACATATCGATCGCGTCCAGGTCGAGCTCCGGCAGCGCCTGGTGGGTGAAGGCAAAGCGATCAAAGCCCGCTGCGCGGGTCGACTGGACGGAGGCCTCCAGCGAGAGCTTTAAATGCTCGAGCTTGCGTTGCGAGATGCGCGATAGGGGCTGGCCGTTCGCATCGAGCGCCATGGCTCAGCTCGCTGCAGCGGCGGCATCCGGCTCGGTGGGATGCTCCTCGTGCAGCTCCTCCAGCGCGTTCGGATTCTCGGCCTGGCGCTTGCGCATCATCTGGATGAAGTAGTCGACGATGATCGGGTCGAACTGCGTACCCTTGCCCGCTTCGAGCTGTGCCAGGGCGAAGTCCGGCGTGCGGCGCTGGCGGTAGGGGCGGGTCGACGTCATGGCGTGATAGGCGTCGCAGACCGCGACGATGCGCGCATGGAGGGGAATATTCTGTCCGGCCAGGCCGTCGGGATAGCCGCTGCCGTCGTACCACTCGTGGTGATGCAGCACGACGTTGAGAATCTGACGAAATGCCTTGATGGGCTGCAGGATGCGCGCCCCCAGGATGGGGTGCATGCGCATGATGAGCTTCTCGTCTTCGTCGAGCTTGCCCTCTTTGAGCAGCACTTTATCGACGACGCCGATCTTGCCCACGTCGTGCAGGATGGCCGCGAGGCGGAGCTGGTTCTTGTGCGCACCCGACAGCTGCAGCATGTCGCCCAGGTCCTCGGCCAGTTTGGCCACCGACTGCGAGTGGCCGCTGGTGTAGGGGTCCTTGGCGTCGATCGAGGCCGCCAGCGCGTTGAGCGCCTCGAGGGTTGCCTCGCTGTTGGGCGACAGCATGCCTTCGGCGAGCTCTTCCAGGTGGCTCGAGTTCGCGATCTGGCCCAAACGTTTTTCGAGTGTGGCCACCATGCCAGGGCCTACGGTGTCGGCACTGGCCAGCTGGGCGACGACTTCGCTCAGCACCGAGTCGAGCGCGGCTACGGACTCGAGCTCGCAGGCGCCGCAGATGCAGTTGCGGCCGCGTTTCTTCGCCATGTACATCGCCAGGTCGGCGCGGTTGAGCAGCTCGTCGCGGTTCTTGGCATCGACCGGGTAGGTCGCCCAACCGACGGAAGCCGTCAGCGGCGCAAAGATCGTTTTCGGGTTGTACATGAAGACCTTGGCCAGGGTGTCGCAGATCTCCTGGGCGCGAATGGGCGCAGTCTGGATGTCGACCCCGGGCAGGATGGCAACGAACTCCTCACCGCCGTAACGCGTCACCGTGTCTTCCCGCCGCATCGTGGAGGAGATCGTCCGCGCTGCGGCTTTGAGGGCCACGTCACCCGCGGCGTGCCCGAAGCTGTCGTTGTAGACCTTGAACCGGTCGAGGTCGATCATCATCACGGTGATCGACCCGCCGCTGTCTTTGACCTTCTCCAGCTCTTCGTCGAACTTGGTGTGGAAGTAGCGGTGGTTGGGCAGCCCGGTGACCGAGTCGGTGACGGAGAGCTTTTGCGCCTGGTCGAGGGCGTGGGCGTTGCGCATCGCAATGCCGGCGCGCTCGGCAAAGGTCAGCATCAGTTCCTGTTCGGTCTGGCGCAGCGGTTGCACCCGCCCCTGGAAGCCGACCACCATGTCAGCGATCGCCCTCGCCCCGTGGAAGACCGGGATGCGGAACCACAGCCCGGCGGGCAGCGGCTTGTGCTCGTTTGGCAGCAGAATGTTGGGGTCGGTGATGGGAATCACCTGCTCGCCGGCGGCTGGGTTGAGCGACAGCCGGGCGGCGGCCAGGTCGACCCCGGCGTGCTGCGCCTTCAGCTCCGGGTTCCAGTCGACGTAGAGCATGGACGCTGGTGGGGCGGACTCATCCTGGCCGATCAGTGGCGGCATCTGGACCTGCATCAGGAAGGCGTCGGCGTTGAGCAGCGAACGGCCCTTTTCGGCGGTCAGCTGGCAGGTCTGCTCGAACTCGAGGTCGCGGTTCAACTCGACAGTTACCTCGGAGAGCGAGGCGTGCGCCCGCTCTAGCTCTTGCTGCAGAGCTCGCTCGGCACGACGGGCCCGGTCGCCGACGAAACCGACGAAGATGCCGGTGATGGCGACAAAGCCGGTACGCATCGCGAGATTGGTGAGGTCCGGATTGAGCGTCAGCCGGTGGGCCCCGGCCACGGTGCTGTTGTAATAGACCACCGCCGTGTAGCTGAGCGCGATCGTGAGGACGGCGACGATCGCCGCCACGCCACCGAAGCGGACGGCGGTCGTCACCGTGACCACGAAGTAGGCCAGGAAGAACGGTGAATCCAGTCCGCCAGTGACAGCCACGCCGCCGGTCACCAGCAGGACGTCACCGATCGCCGAGATGTAGCCGCTGGTAAGCCAGACGGGTTTGCGGGGGAGCAGCACCACGAGCAGTGTCAGGTTGTAGATCGAGCCCAGCCCGATGAGCGCCAGCAGGGTGAACAGCTGGTTGGACTTCAGGCTGGAGGCGAGAAAGGGCAGCGCGGCCAGCGACACCAGAATGGCGAGCCAGCGGATCCAGATGATGCGCCGTTCCATCTCGAGCGCGGAGGCTTCCGGATTGCCGGTCGCCGGCGGCGTCCGAGGCCCCAGCTTGAGGTTGATGGAACTGGGCATGGTTGTGGTTACCCGGCCCGCAGCAGCCGCTCGGGCTTTCCTTTCGTCCCGCGCTGGACTTCGTAGAAGTCGAGGAGCACCTGGGTGCTGTCGATCAGGTGATCGAGGAACTGCTGGGTGACGCCGGTACGCCGCTCGCGCGCGATGGCTTTTTTCAGCAGCTCGAACTCATCGTCCAGCAGGTGCTTGACGGCATCGTGCGCGCTGTCGTGCTTGCGCTCGTCTTTGTCGAAGATCAGGTCGACGGCGTTGAACCGTCCCTGCGCCGCCTCGCGCTCGTGGGTGCGAAGGTCGTTCGCCAGCCGGACGACCCGGGCCGCCTGGCAGATATGGCCGAAGATCCGGTTCTTCAGCTCCTGCGAGACATCCTGGTAGGAGAAGGCCAGGATCGAGACCTGCACGATCGGAAACGAGCTGCTGTACATGCCGTTCGCCAGGTAGGCGTCCAGGGTCACCCGTTCCTTGTGCTTGAGCCAGTGGTTCTCCTGCAGCATGGTCCAGATCGACTTCTCCCAGACCAGGCGGCGCATGGCGGTCCATTCCTCGGGCACCTCGTCCTCGCGGAACTGGTCCTCGATCTTTCGGGCCACCGTGGCGTTAACCAGCGGCATCTGGCTGAGGTCGCGGTTGTGCCAGAGCAGGAAGTTCTGGCAGACACGCCGGTAGTCGCTCAGGTCGAGCTCCGGGTGGGTCTCTTCCAGATAGTCGTCGATATAGACGATGTAGGCCATCGTCCGCGCCATGGTGAGCGACTGCTCGAAGCTGGCGCTCGGATGGAGGAGGACGGCCGCGCGGCAAACCTCGCCCAGCATGTCGTCGCCGCGTGGGTTGGCGTTGACCAGGTGGTTGACCACCGGGCCCTCATCGGCCTGGCGAAGCAGGGTGTCCTTGAGCTTGCTAATCCGACGGTCTAACATGGCCGCTCCTTGTCAGCAGGATCTGGGCGGAAAGCACGGCGGAGGAGATCACCTGGTGTGGGCCGTAGAGCGTTTTGCCCACCCACATGGGTGTGACGGGCTCCGCCCCGAATTCATTCAGGTATTCGGCCGCCCGGCGAAGCGGCTCGTTCAGGCCGGCCTTGAACTCGGCCGGGGCCAGCGTCAGCGCCTGGACGGCGTAGGCGGTCTCTTCCGGGGTCCCCCGGTCGAACCAGCCCCAGGAGCCGTCCTCGCGCTGACTCTTTTTGAACCAGGCAAAAACCGGCTGGCACAGGTCGGGTGCCGACGTAATGAGCGCGAAGACGGCGTGGGCGGTGGCATAGAAGGGGGAACCATGCCACTTGTCGACCCAGTGGTCGCCGTCTACGCGCGCGTCGCGCAGGTACTTGATGACCTTCTGCTGGATGACGTGCTGGCGGGGGAATGGGGGAACCGCCTGGAGGACCTCCAGGACGTGGGCGTTGGCGGTGACGGAGGGGTCGCGCTCCAGCGGAAACGTAAAGAAAAAGTTCACGCCCTCGAAGGGCCGCAACGGGCCGGCCGAGATCGGGTAGCCGAAGCGATGCAAGGCCATCAGCGTCAGCGCCGTGTCGTCGGCATCCGGACGGAGGCCTTCTTTGGAGACGCCCACACCGTCGTCGGTCAGGGCCTGGGCCAGGTAGCGCAATAACGGCTGGGCCTCCCCCGGCAGCTGGTCGGCGCGCGCCAGGTTGTAGAGCACCCAGGCGATCTCGAAGACCTCGAACGGCTCGACCGTGGGCAGGCTGCCGTCGGCGCGGTTGCGCAGCAGCATGGCGATGTACTCATTCGCCTGCTCGTCGCGCGTCTTGGTCAGATACCAGGCGGTCGCCGAGGGTGAGTTCGCGAACGACCCGTTCGGCGAGAGCTGTGCCCGGGCGGCTTCGACGTCGAGCCGGCTGCCCAGGTACTCGATCGAATGAAGCAAGGGCGTGGCGACGTTGTAGATCAGCCGGGGCGGCAGGTGGCCGATCTTCGCATCCCGCTGGGCCGTGATGCCCATGAAGCGCTCGTAGGGCAGGGGCAGCTCGCGCACCTTCGCCTCGTCGAGCAGGGCCGGTAGCAGGATCTCGAATCCGGCCGTGTCCAGCCCGGTCTGCCAGTTGCCGGTGTCCTCGTGGACAAAACGCAGCGCCTTGACCCGGGCGCGGTGGGCGGCCCCGTCCTGCAGCGGCTGGGGCAGGTCGGTGAGCGCCAGCAAGGCGCTCAGCGTCGAGATCAGCTTTTCCTTGGGGATGGGCAGCGACGTGCCGAAGCTGCCGTCCTGGTTCTGGCTGCGCAACAGCCAGCCGAGCGTCTGGGGGTAGGCCAATTTATCCGGCTCGTTGGCATCCCGGAGCCGGGCCGCGAAGGCCGTGTCGTAGGCGGCGGGGGAGATCAATCCTTGCTGGAGCGAGGCCAGCAGGCGTCGGATCCCATCGGTCTGCGGCACTGCGGCCGGCCGAGGCATCACCCCACCGGCGGTGTAGTGCACGTCGTGGATTTCCGTGTTGCGCCCCCTTTGGTTAGCGCTTCGTTGCGCTTACCCGGAGGCTACTGCCGGCCCATTTCGGGGCACGTTACGTGCTTTCCGCGCAGCGCAGCGTCTGGCTGTAACGGCCTCGTCATTCCGGCAAGTGGTGTCTGCCGGCGCCGTTCACCTGATACGGGCTGCCGGGGATCAGCCCATAAGAGAGGGACCGGTGGTTCGGCGGCTGTTTCGACTCGACCCCTGCGCCAGGTTTCTGGTGTTCATCAATGGCGCCTACACGGCGGCCAACCTGCTCGCCGGAACGTTCCTGGCCATCTTTCTCTGGCGCGCCAGCCACGACCTGACGCCGATCGCGATCTACAGCGGGTTGAGTGCTCTGATGATCCCGCTGGCGTTCATCTCCAACGGCTTGATCTGGCGCGGGATCGGGGCCGGCGCCTCGATCCGCCTCGGGCTCTTCGGCAACGGCTTCGTCTACCTGGTGGTGCTGCTCCTGGGAAATCACGCAGCCCAGTGGGTGATCGCGCTCGGGCTGATGCGCGGGATTGCCGAAGGCTTCTACTGGTCAGGCTTTCACCTGGTGACCTACGACACGACCTGTGATGAAGATCGCGACCGGTATTTCGGCGCCCAGGCGACGCTGAATGCATTCCTGGGCACGGCATTGCCGCCGGCGGCCGGGGCGATCATCGTCATCGGTGGGCACGCGGGTGGGCCTTATGTGGGCTATGAGCTGGTCTTCGGACTGGCCGCGGTGATGCTGATGGCGGCGATGGTGCTGGCCGGGCGGCTACCGTCCGCCGCGCGGCCGCGGCTATCGCTCCGGCGAGTGATCTGGCTGGCCCAGCGCAACCCCGACTGGCAGTGGGTGACCCGCGCCCGGCTGGCCGATGGCTTCACCAGCAGCCTGATGGGACTGGTGCTGACCGTGCTGACCTATCTCGTCCTCAAGAATGAGCAGCAGGTCGGAAACTTCAACGGGCTGATGGGCCTGCTCGGGGTGTTGATCAGCCTCGGGCTGGCGGCCCTCATCAAGCCGCAGCACCGGACGATCTACGCGCTGATCGGAGGCACGCTGCTGGTGCTGTCGACATTGCTGCTGCCGCTCTATCTGACCGGCTGGGCGCTACTCCTGTTCGGGCTGCTGCGCGCCGTCGGCGGGCCGCTGCACGGCAACGCGCTGGCGCCGGTAGCCCTGCAGGTGATCGATCGCGATCCGACCCCGAGGGCGATGCGCTACGACTACATCGTCCATTCCGAACTCTGCCTGGGGATCGGCCGGGTGCTCAGCATCGGCTGTTTCCTCTTACTCATGGCGCCGGTCAACCAGATGCTGCTGGCGCGGATCGTCGTCGTCATCACCGGGGCCGCGCCCATTCTCATCTGGGCCGCCTTCGCCCGGGTGCCGCCTCGCGTGCCGACCGGCCAGTCGGACCTTCGCAGCTTGCCCCAGGCGGCCTGAGTCGCAAGAGGATTCGTAAGGCTCGCGGGGTTACGGCCCGGACACAGTCGTCTAAGAGGCGAATTCCGCAGGCGCGCCGTTACGCCCAGCGCAATGCGTCCCAACGTTATTAGCTATAGCGGGCCAGACAGCTCCCGCCAAAGCCATGAAAAACTCACGCGACCCAAAGCGCAAGGCGGGCCAGTCGATGGTCGAGTTTGCGCTGATTCTGTGCCTGGTCGCGCTGATCGCATTGGTGGCGCTGCAGACCATGGGCAACGAGCTCGTCAAGGACTACCAGGACATCCAGGAGGCGGTGACGAACCCGGACGATCCAGGTGGAACGGCGCCGTATACCTGCCCGGATGGCACGACGGCCGTTATTCACGGCCACAAGTACCACTGCCAGTAATTGGTCTGGTGGAGCGAAAGGGACTCGAACCCTCGACCCCTGCGATGCGAACGCAGTGCTCTGCCAGCTGAGCTATCGCCCCGCGGGCGATTATAGGTCGAAGCCGGATCCCGATCTGGCCGGCATCACCGCGTGATACCGTTCCCGAAGGCTTTCTCCATTGGGCTTGTTTGATTCTCATGAGGCGCGCATAGACTAAGGCTATGGCTCAGTTCCGGCCGGATCAGAATCCGTCCCCACCGAACCAGCCCAGCCCACGCCAGCCGGGGTCCTGGCTGCGGATCGCCGTGCTCGGCGGCCTGAGCCTCTATCTGGCCATCATCTTCTTCCCGGTCCTGGCCAAGCTTGGCGGCCCGGCCCGGGTCGATCTGACCTACTCAGAGTTGGTCACGCAGGTTGACAGGGGCAACGTCATCGATATCACCATCCAGGGGCAGAGCGCCCAGGGCGACCTCAAGTCCACGGTGACAAGCAATGGCGTGACCAGCAGCCAATTCTCTGCCACCGTACCGGATAACGTCGGACTCACCGACCCGACTTTCTTTCCGCTCCTGAAGAGCAACAACGTCGATACGACCGTCAAAGTGGATAACGGCGGACTCAGCAGCCTGCTCCTTCAGTCGATTCCCTTCCTCGCCCTGATCGCGATCTGGATCTGGTTCATCCGCCGCAGCGGGCAAGCAACGCAGGGGATCTTCAGCTTCGGCCGCAGCCGGGCGCGAATGCAACAGCCGGGGGCGCCAAAAACAACCTTCAATGATGTGGCGGGCGTGGAGCAGGCGCAGTTCGAGCTCCAGGAGATGGTGGATTTCCTGCGCGATCCGCAGAAGTTCCAGAAGCTGGGCGGTCGCATGCCCAAGGGCGTGATGCTGATCGGCCCTCCGGGGACCGGCAAGACCTTGCTGGCACGCGCCATCGCCGGCGAGGCCGGCGTGCCCTTCTTCAGCATCTCGGCCTCGGAGTTCGTCGAGATGTTCGTGGGGGTGGGCGCCTCGCGGGTGCGCAGCCTGTTCGAAGACGCCAAGAAGCACGCGCCCTCGGTGATCTTCGTCGATGAGCTCGACGCAGTCGGCCGCCAGCGGGGCGCCGGTCTGGGCGGCGGCAACGACGAGCGCGAGCAAACGCTCAATCAACTGCTGGTCGAGATGGACGGCTTCGATCAGCGAGAAGCCGTCGTCGTGGTCGCGGCGTCGAACCGGGCCGATGTGCTCGATCCCGCGCTGCTCCGACCCGGCCGTTTCGACCGCCGGGTCGTGGTCGACCGTCCAGACCGCCGTGGACGAGCGGCGATTTTGAAAGTCCACACCCGCAACGTGCCCTTGGCCGCGGACGTCGACCTCGACATTATCGCCCGATCGACGCCCGGCCTGGTCGGCGCCGACCTGTCGAACCTGGTCAACGAAGCGGCGCTGCATGCCTCCCGCTCCAACCGGACGGAGGTCACCATGCAGGACTTCGAGGATTCCTTCGATCGCGTCGTGCTCGGCTCCGAGCGCAAGATCTATCTCAGCGCGGCCGAACGGCGCGTGATCGCGTATCACGAGTCCGGGCACGCGCTGGTCGCCTGGTATCAGACGCAGTCGGATCCGGTGCACAAGATCACCATCGTGCCGCGCGGTCAGGCGCTGGGGGTCACGCAGTCGATTCCGACCGATGATCGGCACAATCTGTCCGAGGAATATCTGCTGGCCCGGATCGCGATGGCGTTGGGCGGCCGGGCCGCCGAGCAGCTGGCGCTGGGCAGCATCACGACCGGCGCGCAGAACGACCTCGAGACCGCCACCGAGCTGGCGCGCCGGATGGTCGTGAGCTGGGGCATGAGCCAGAAGATGGGACTCTTCTCCTTCGATGATTCACCGCAGGCGGTGTTCCTGGGGCGGGAGCTGGCCGGCAGCCCGCACATCAGCCAGCGCACCGCGGCGATCATCGACGAAGAAGTCACCCGCCTTCTCACCGAGGGGTACCAGACGGCAGAGCGCATTCTGACCGCGAACCGCGCGAAGCTCGACACCCTCGCCACCGCGCTGCTGCAGGAAGAGGTGTTGGAGGAAGACCAGATCGCCCGCCTGATCGGGCCCCGGGCGCTGGAAGGTGGGATGGCCGCACCCAAGCCCTTCCGGCCCGCCGTCAGCGACGCGGAGGATCAGATCTGATGGCTGAAGAGAAAGAGACCACAAGGGGGAGGGAGAATTCGGCGACGACGCGCCGGCTGCCGCTGGTGCCGCTGCGCGATGACGTCGTCTTTCCCAAGCTGATCGTGCCCCTCTCGGTCGGGCGGCGCACCTCGATCGCCGGGATCACGGCGGCGATGGACCGGGAGAAGCAGGTTTTCCTGGTTGCGCAGAAGGATCCCCAGGTCGATGACACGACCGAGTCCGATCTCTTCACGGTGGGCACCATCGCTGAAATCAATGGCATGCGGCAGACGCCGGCTGGCGTGCAGATGCTGGTCGCCGGCGTGCAGCGGGCGCGCATCGTCAACGTCGCCCAGTTCAAGCCCTTCATCGAGGTCGACGTGGAGGCCATCACCGATCAGGTCGGCGCGGGCCTCGAGATGGAGGCGCATGTTCGCTCCGTCAAGAGTCTCTACGAAAAGTATGTCGAGTCGGGGGCGGCCGTCGCGCCCGAAGTCGCGGCCACGGTGCAGAAGACCGACGACCCGGTCTATCTCGCCGACCTCGTCTCGGCCGCGCCGGACCAGACGCTGGAGCAGAAGCAGCACATGCTGGAGACCCCCAACGTGCTCGAACGGCTGAGGTTGCTGGCGCTGTTCCTCAGCAAGCAGGTCGAAATCCTGGAACTGAAGGCGAAGATCCAGAACGAGGTGCAGAGCACGATCGGCAAGCTGCAGCGGGAGCAGATCCTGCGCGAGCAACTGAAGGCGATTCGAAAAGAGCTGGGGGAGGACGAGGAAGGCGCCGACCTGCACAATCTCCGCCAGAAGATCGAGGCCTCGGGCATGCCCGAGCCGGTCAAGGAACGCGCCCTCAAGGAAGTCGACCGGATGCAGAGCATCCCGGCGGCCTCCCCCGAAGTTGGCATCATCCGCAGCTACGTCGATTGGCTGGTCGCGCTGCCCTGGGCGCCGCCGGAAGCCGAGACCTGGGACATCAAGCAGGCGGCCAAGGTCCTCGACGAGGATCACTACGGCGTCGAGAAAATCAAGGAGCGCATTCTCGAGTACATGGCGGTTCGCCAGCGCTCGCAGACGTTGCGCTCACCAATCCTGTGCTTTGTCGGCCCGCCGGGCGTGGGCAAGACCAGCCTGGGGAAGTCGATCGCTCGCGCCCTGGGCAGAAAATTCGTGCGCCTCTCGCTGGGTGGCATCCACGACGAAGCCGAGATCCGCGGCCACCGGCGCACTTACATCGGCGCCATGCCCGGCCGCATCCTGCAACAGATGAAGGTGGCCGGCGCGAAGAATCCGGTCTTCATGCTGGACGAGATCGACAAGGTCGGCGCCGACTGGCGCGGCGACCCGTCATCGGCCCTGCTCGAGGTCCTCGACCCTGAACAAAACAGAGATTTTTCTGACCACTACCTGGAAGTTCCGTATGACCTCTCGCAGGTGCTCTTCATCACGACGGCCAACGTCGTCGACACCATCATCGCGCCGCTGCGCGACCGGATGGAAATCATCCGGCTGCCCGGCTACACCGAGGACGAGAAGATGCATATCGCCAAGCAGTTCCTGGTGCCGCGTCAGCTGGCGGAGCACGGCCTGACCCTCGAGAACCTCGAGCTGCCCGAGCCAACCCTGCGCATGCTGATTCGCGAGTACACGCACGAGGCTGGGGTGCGCAACCTGGAGCGCGAGATCGCCAACATCGCCCGGAAGATCCCCCGCCGAATCGCCGAGGGCCAAACGGAGAAAGTCGTGGTCGAGCCGAGCGACCTGCTCGGCTACCTGGGCCCCGCGCGCTTCGAGTTCGGCATCGCCGAGCTGGAGGACCAGGTCGGAGCCGTCACCGGGGTGGCGGTCAACGAGTTTGGCGGCGACGTGATGACCGTCGAGGCGATCGCCATGATCGGACGTGGTGAGTTCGCGCTCACCGGGCAGATCGGCAAGGTCATGGAGGAGTCCGCTCGCGCCGCGGTCAGCTACGCCCGCGCGCATGCTGCCGACCTGGGTGTTCGCCCGGCGTTTTTCGACGAGCACTTCTTTCATATCCATGTGCCGGCCGGGGCGATTCCCAAGGACGGGCCGTCGGCTGGGATCACGATGGCGACCGCCGTCGTCTCGGTGCTGACCGACCGTCCGGTGCGGCGCGACGTCGCGATGACGGGCGAGATCACCCTCCGCGGAAAGGTGCTGCCCATCGGCGGCCTGAAGGAGAAACTGCTAGCCGCGCATCGTGCCGGGATCAAGGTCTTCATCCTGCCGGAGAAGAACCGGAAGGACCTGCACGAAGTCCCGGATGAGGTCAAGCAGTCGATGGAGCTGGTCTTCGTCAAGCACGTCGATGAAGTCCTCGACAAGGCGCTCCTGCCGGCTCTGCCCAGGGCACCCGGGCCGGGACTTGGGTTCCGCCGCCCGCTCGGCGACGCGCAGCCTGGCACCGTTAACTAAGTTCGCCGTTCTCGTCGCGGGGCTTTTGCTGAGCGCCTGCACGCTGCAGCCCGACGTCTCCCAGGCTGCGCCAAACGGGCGGGTCGGAACCAGGGCGCCGGCGCTGTCGGGCGAAACGCTGGAGGGTTCACCGCTGAAGATCGATTTTCACCAGGGAAAGACCGTCATCGTCTTCTGGGCCGCCTGGTGCGGGCCCTGTCGGAATGAGCAGCCCGGGCTTAACACGCTGGCCGCGCGTTATGCGAGCTCAGGCATCCGCTTCTACGGGATCGACATGCTGGACCACGATCGCGCCCTGGCGAAGGCGTTCGTGCACGAGTTCAACGTGGCCTATCCAAGCCTGTACGACGCGTCAGGCGTGATCGCAGCCGAATATCAGGTTGACGCGCCCCCATCATTCGTGCTGGTCGATCAGCGAGGCGTGGTCGTTGGGCGGTATCCGGGAGAAGCGAGCAGCGCGCAGCTCGCTGCGCTGATCGATCAGAAGCTAACTACTTCGTCCGCCGCTGCCACCGCGTCGCCTTGAGCATTTTCTTGTGCTTGTGTTTGCGCATTTTCTTCCTGCGCTTCTTGATTACCGAGCCCAATGAGGGCCCTTGTCGAAGGCTTCGGCGGCGTGCATGTCGCGGAACATTCTACGGGATGCCGGTGTTTAGACTGATAGCAACCCGTGGTATGGGAGAAAGAAGGCTGTCATGAGTGACGCAGTCATCGTCGAAGCGGTTCGAACGGCGATCGGCCGGCGCAGCGGGAAGCTGAGCCCGGTCCGTCCGGACGATCTCCTTGCCCTGACGTTGAAAGAAGTCGTCAAGCGCGCCGGCATTGACCCGGCCCAGGTCGACGACGTGATCGTCGGATGCGTCACGCAAACCGGTGAGCAGGGCATGAATATCGGTCGAGCCGCGGCCCTGATCGCCGGCTTTCCGATCGAAGTCCCCGGCACCACGATCAATCGCTTCTGTGGCTCGGGCCAGCAGGCCGTGAACTTCGCCGCCCAGGGCGTGCTTTCCGGCGCGCAGGACATCGTCATCGGGGCGGGCGTCGAGAGCATGTCGCGGGTGCCAATGGGCTCGGATGCCTTTGGTCCGGGGGAGGGTCCGGTGAGCCCGCAGCTGACCGATCTCTACGAGATCATCCCGCAGGGGAACTCGGCCGAGATGATCGCCAAGAAATGGGGATTCACCCGGGAGCAGCTCGACGAGTTTGCCTATCAGAGCCACAGCAAAGCCGGCCAGGCGATTCAGGAAGGCCGCTTTACGCGCGAGATCTTCCCGGTCGACGTCAAACAGAACGGCAGCAGTTACCGGTTCGACACCGACGAAGGCGTGCGCATCCCGCCCTCGCGGGAGAAGATGGCGCAGCTCAAGCCATCCTTCCAGGACGATGGGATGGTCACCGCTGGAAACTCCAGCCAGATCAGCGACGGGGCGGCCGCCGTCCTGGTCACGACCGCCGAGAAGGCGAAAGCGCTTGGCTTGCGGCCGCGCGGACGGATCGTCGCCCAGACCATCGTCGGCTCGGAGCCCACCATCATGCTGACCGGCCCGATCCCGGCGACGGCGAAAGTGTTGAAGAAAGCTGGGCTGGCCTTGAAGGACATCGACCTCTTCGAGGTCAACGAGGCCTTCGCGCCTGTCGTGCTCGCCTGGCAGCACGAGACCGGGGCTGACATGGAGAAGGTCAACTACAACGGCGGCGCGATTGCGCTCGGTCATCCGCTGGGTGCCAGTGGCGCCCGGCTGATCACGACCTTGCTGCACGAGCTCGAGCGGCAGGATGCCCGCTACGGCCTGAGCACGATGTGCATTGGCTATGGGATGGGCATCGCCACGATCGTGGAACGCCTCTAACGGCGGCTCGCGTGGGCCGGCAGGCCCGGAGCGGCTGAAGAACTAGCGGGCCGACTTCTTCCGGCGATCGGGAAAGTCGATCTTCATCGGCTGGTGACGGCGTTCCACCACGCCCGACAGGACGAAGAGAAAGATCACCTGGACCAGGAAATAGAGGGCCACGACCAGGTCGACCACGGTCGTCATGCTGCCACCAGTCCGCTGCACGTCGATCAGGCCCAGGGCGAAAAAGAGGACCGAGCACAGATACGTGATCAGCGAGATCGAATAGATCGCGATCTTCCACAGCCGGCGGTTGGCCAGCAGCTTATCGGCGAGGCCCGGGGTCTTGCGCCGGCGCAGTCGGATGGACTCTACCTGCATTTCCATTTATGGCCTCTCAGCTCGAGCGTCTTGCCGGTCGGACACGAGCCGGCTGGCGGAGTGGTTCCGGGCGCGACGGTGACGCCGTTCGGCGCATAGGTGTTGGGATCGGTGACGTGCTGCATCTCGAAGGAGAGGTCACTGTAGAGACCGGTGAGCTGGTTCCCAGCCAGTGCGACGACGGCGAACGTAATGGTCGCCAGCAGCACCATGAGAAATGCATATTCGATGAGGGCCTGACCCTGCTTCGGTCGTCGCCTGTTCATGACTACAACGACGCTAGCATCGATTTCCGTGTGGCTCATCTGCCGATCGGACCTAATTTGATAGCGCGCGACTAACAATCGGTCTTACGACGGCAAATCGAAGGCGGCGCGCAGCTCCTGGTAGCTCTTCGTAAGGTGTTCATTAAGGACTTTGGTCTCCGCGACCACCGGCATGAAGTTCGTATCGCCACCCCAGCGGGGCACGATGTGCTGGTGGACATGGTCGGCGACGCCGGCGCCGGCGATCTTGCCGGCATTGATCCCGAGGTTGAAGCCCTCGGGAGCCAGCGCCTGGCGCAGGACCCGCAGCGAGCGCTGGGTTAGGGCCGTGATCGCGTTGGCGGCTGCCGACGGCAGATCCTCGAGGTTCGCCAGGTGGGCCAGCGGCGCCACCATCAGGTGGCCGTTGTTGTACGGGTAGCGATTGAGGATCGCGAAGGCCAGCTCATTGCGGGCCAGCACCAGGTGCTCCGCGTCGGCCGCCGGGTTGGCGGCGGCTTCGCAGAGAAAGCAGCCCGAGGGCTTTGGTCCCTTGATGAACTCCATCCGCCAGGGCGCCCAGAGGTGCTGCACCCGCTGAATGATAGAAGCCGCCCACGGATTGTTAGCCGTCGCACCTACACAAATCCGTGTATACTGGGCTGCGATGCGGCAAGCGGGCGCGATTTAGCCGAGCAGTTGCTAGACTTGACCCTCGACCTACGCGCGTGGGGCCGTGGCGCAGCTGGGAGCGCGACTGCATGGCATGCAGTAGGTCACGAGTTCGAATCTCGTCGGCTCCACCATTCCCTTACCGACATGGCCAAAACT
>DASTJZ010000004.1:0-17073 GCA_035716185.1 Candidatus Dormiibacterota bacterium | reverse complement strand
GGCAAGGCGCCGGATCAACTCGCGATTATAGGCCGTGAGTTCGCGATAGGTGACGATCCAGTGCTCAATGTCGTCCTGGCGCTCCGTCTTCGGGTCCTCGCCCGGGAGCAAACGCGCTAGATCGGCGGCGTGACGGATATTGGCCCGGTCGCGGCTGGTCAACCGCAGCACCGACCGCATATCGAACCGCAGTTCTTCCCTGGTCTGACCGCCGGCGGACGCAGGAGCAGTCAATTAAGCTCGTCCCTCCAGGCACCCAGTCTAGGCTCGACCGGGGAGACAAGCAAGCGAACGGCCGCTCGGTTATCCGGGTCGCGCGCCAGTTTTTCCGGCCAGAGCCTCCGCACGTGATCGGCAGCAGGACCCGCCCTTTTCCGGGTCACATCCCTTCCTGCCAGTCTGACTTTTGCTAATTTTTTTGCTACGGTGGCCTCAGATTGGTCAATCGACAGTTTCGCGACCGCTGCCCTTATCAGCGCCCGTTCGCAGCGGACTTCAAGGAATGCCCCGGCTTCGACGCGGTTGAGTTCGAGGTGGCTGACTTCATGGGCAACCCGCTACGGACGGTGATCACGTGCGCGCATCTGGCCGCGGGGCCGCTCGAGGTTGGAGATCCGTTCGCACAGTCAGCCTATCCGCGCTGCTCACTCGGAGATTCGGACGGACGGGCAGCCTATGCCCGTTCTAGGAGTTGACTTCGGCCGGGTACTTCGCACCCCAGGCGATGTGCCAGATAGGGGCAGCGAGCTCGTACGCGACGGTCGGAAATCTGTCGGGGAATTGGCTTCGCGTTGCGACTTCTGAGCCACCACCCGGAGTTGGCACGGGCCGATGCAGCTGTAGCCCGTTGCGGCGAGGGCTCGGTCGATCAGCAAATGAATCGGCGATACCCGCTTGGTCCTGATCTCCTTATAGCCGAGTAAGATCGGCTCCGGCGTGCCCACGACCGGATTCGTTGAACGGCGCCATGATCCCGATCCGTTCGAGCACCGCCTCGCGGCACTGATGGCTGTCGCTCGGGTCGACGCTAGCCAGTTGCTCTGGTCAGCGGCGCTCGCGGGTCCCCGCCTCCCACCAGTCCGGTTCTTCGTTCGCCGCCTTTCGCAACTCCAGGGCACGCACCGCCCTTTCGACGTCCGCCCCAGACACAGTACAGAACTTCCACAGCTCCTGAGCGCTGCGCTTGTACTGATGGATCATGTCGTCCAACTGGAATGCGTCGATCTGGCCGGAGTCATAGGCGGCAAAGCCAGCCCGAACGTGCTCAAGGAGATCGGCCAGCTTGGCCTCGTGGTACGTGGCCAGCAGCGCCCGATCAGCCCGACGACGAGCCTTGGCATCCGTTGAATCGAAGCGTACATTCGAGCTCATGTTCTCCAATGAAAGATCATTTCCGCTACCGCTTCGCCATCCTCCCACAGCATAAGCACCCAGACCAGCTGGAGCGAAGGCAACCACTCCCACCAAAGCGCGACGATACGGCCGTGCGCAACAATGGTCGGTTGATGGAACTAGACGACGGGGGCAGAGATTTCGATCGCCGTGGCTGGCCGGGCCAGCGTGAGTACCAGATGCTGGTAGAGCTGGCGGACATCCAGCCCAGGATTTGGCGACGTTTAGTCTTGGCTGACACGACACCGTTGCCGCTATTGCACCGGATCCTCCAGATCGCTTTCGTCTGGCAGGATCGCCATCTGCACGAATTCAGGGTGGGATCCGTCCGCTTCGGAGTTCCTGACGAAGATTTTGCGCCTCCTCCCATCGACGAGCGTCGAGTGCGCCTGTACCAGATCGCCAACGAACCTGGAGACCGCTTCGTCTACATGTATGACTTTGGAGACAGCTGGCACCACGAAGCGTTGTTGGAGGACCTGAGGGCGGTTCCGGAGCCGCCAACGCCGAAATGCCTGGAGGGCCGGCGCGCATCCCCTCCGGAAGACTGCGGCGGTCTCGACGGTTACGAAAGGCTGGTGTCGGTACTTGAGGATCCTACGAATGCGGAACACGAAGACGCTCGGCTGTGGGCAGGCTCGTGGGCTCCCGAACGCCTCGATCTGGACGGCATCAACCGCCGTCTGGCGAGGTTGCCACGCAGGGTGGCAAGCGCAACTGCTACCCGCCAGCGCCCTTGACTTGTAAATGCAAGCATTCCTGTTGCCTTAATCGGGTGGCTCGAAGGGTGAACAACATCGTTTAGTGGCCCTCGGCATCATCAATGAACTCGCCGCCTCGAATCTCTCGGAGCTTCGCGTAAGACTTCGCTCGAAACTCCGCCAAAATGGGCTTAGGCATCTCGCGGGCTTCGTGGCGATCCATGAGCGAGTCTCGATCCTTGTTATCGCCTCGAAGCACTGTGACCGCTAACGTATTCCTCTAGAAGGCGGCGCGCAACGGCGCTCAGACTCCGACCCTCGCGTTAGCCGTCGTCAGCGAACGCATGACGGACCACTCGCATCTGGCCGGCCGAATTACGGGTGAGCGCCTGAGCGCCCCCCTGCCCTCCCCCCGCAAGCGGGGGAGGGACAGGGCCAAGAGATTAGCTAGCCGATCGACATCGTTTCGGAGGACAGGTAAAGCTTCGCAGCCCAGGAGACCGGGTCGCGCGCGAAGTGCTGCTGCATCTCGCCGTTGCGCAGTGCATTGTCCAGCGCCGCCATGATCATCGACTGATCAAGCACCAGGTATCGGTGCCCGACTGAGCCGGTCGTCGGATTGACGGCATCAAAGAACCCACCGACGCCGTAGATACCCGGATACAGTGTGCGCAACGCCTGGATGTTTGCAAAAGCTTG
Source organism: Candidatus Dormiibacterota bacterium (assembly GCA_035716185.1). Classification (GTDB taxonomy): domain Bacteria; phylum Chloroflexota; class Dormibacteria; order CF-121; family CF-121; genus CF-13. The sequence goes on along the minus strand of DASTJZ010000004.1, from coordinate 14,281 downwards.
CTGCGGGGCGACATCGAGAGCCAGGAACGATGCGTGCGGGGTCACCACGTCTTCGGTCGCACAGCCGTAGCACTGCGACAAACCCTTCTTCGCAGCGTATGGCGTGACCAGACCATCGACGCCGAAGCCGCCATATCCGCCACTATCGTCGGCAGTGCTGGACGGCGACATGCCCCAGACCGGGTAGTGCAGCTTCTCAGTCGTGTACTTGATCTGGACCTGAGGCCAGCGCAGGTCGGCGAGACCGAAGCTGTGCGGCCCCCACGTCGCCTCGGGCACGACCTCGTTCGGCATCAGCCCCTCGAACATGCCGCCAGCAAACGTCGGGATGAAGGTGGGATCGCCGCCGTAATAGGTGTAGTGCCCTTCCCAGACGTTGAACGACTGGCCTGATTGGGGATCCTTGATGATCGTCCAGTAGCCGGGAACCGGCCACTGCCCTTGCCACGAGAAGTCCGGATCCGTAACCTGGCAATCGGCATACGGCGCCTTGGGCGGAAGCACTCGCCAGCTGCGCCACCAGACGTTGCCCGGCATCTGGTGCAGGCCCATGCCGATGTAGGCGGAGATCCGGGGGTCGCTGTAAAGCGCGCCATTGTGGTAGTAGTGCGTCCAGTTGTTGCCGACGTCTGGCGGCAAACCGGCATAGTAGCCGCCGAACATCTGACCGGTCGGCTGGTTACCCGTGATGGTCGGATTCGTGTTGCAGTGCGTTTCGGGGCGCGCATCGTAGAAGAGGCTGAAGTCCATCGGCGCCATCAAGGCATCGACCTGGTGGCGCAGGTTGGGCAAGGCGCTTCGCACGACGATCAGGCCGGATGCGTACCAGCCGTTATCGACATTGGAAATAAAGAAGCAGTTGTCGAACGCCGGCGTGGTCTCGACCGAGCAGTCGGACTGACCCGGGTTGAGGAGCACGTTCCCCGTGCTGGTGTCGTACCACTGATAGAGGAACCCGTGATCCCGCTTCAACTTCGCCACCTCGCTGAGGGTCGCCGAGATCTCCTGGGTCGCCGTGTGCCTGTTGATCAAACCGAGGTCGTTGGCTGCCACCACCGCCCACAGATAGACGCCGATGTTGGCGGCCGAGGTGTACCGGCCATAGCTGGTCGGGACCGGGGAACCGCCAGCGTGGGTGACGTTGTCCATCGGCAGATGGGTGTTCGGATCGACGTCTTCCGCATAAAACTTCCAGGTGTCGCGTGCGATCGACATCAGGTTCGCGCGCTGCGCCGCGCTCAGCCCCTCGCTTTTTTTGTCGCTCGCGGCACCCACCGACTGTGCCGGCAACAGAATCAACGCGATCAGGGCCAGCAGCACCACGAGCAAGCGCGTCCGCCCCGCCGCACGCAATAGGTCTTGGGATCGCATCATGAACTCCTCCTTGAGACGTCAGTGGGTGGCCGCGCCGTTTTCGGCGAAGGGTGTCGCGATCGCATCGAGCAGTTGCGTTGTGTACTCGTCTTTTGGATGTTGCAGGACATATTTGGTCGGGCCTTTTTCGACCACCTTGCCCTTGTTTAGCACCAGGATCTCATCGGTGATCACCCGGGCGCCGAGGAGATCGTGCGTGATGTAGAGCAGGCTCAGGCCACGGTTTGCGCGCAGGTCAGCCAGCAGCTTGAGCACGCCTGCCCGCAGCGACACGTCAAGCATGGACACGGGCTCGTCGGCGACCACCAGCTCCGGATCGCATGCCAATGCACGCGCAATGACGACGCGCTGGCGCTGACCACCCGAGAGTTGATGCGGCAGCTTGCCGGCGAACTGGCCGGGCGGCGTGAGGCCGACGATTTCGAGCAGCTCATGGACACGTTCACTCGCTCGAGCGGCCGACAGCCCCAGGAAATTCTGGAGAGGGCGCGTGACGTGGTACTCGACCGTATGGAGCGGATTGAGCGCGGCGTACGGGTCCTGAAAGACCATCTGCACGCGGGAGTGGTAGCGACGCAACTCTGCGGCACCCAGCCGCTCCACGGCCAGGTCGCCGAACTTGATCGATCCAGAGGTCGGGCGTTCCGAGCCGGTGATCATTTTCGCCAGGGTGCTCTTGCCGCTTCCGCTTGCCCCGACCAGGCCGATCGCGGCGCCGGGCGGAATAGTGAAGGACACGTGGTCAGCAGCCGTGAACTTGCCGCGGCCGCGCCCTCGCACCGTGTAAACCTTGGAAACGTCGCTCACGACCAGGGGCGGCACCGACGCCGCCTTGCCTGGAGCCGACTGGCCGTTGGGCTGGGTCATTTGGTGGCAACCGCCCCCGCCGCGGCCTTGGCGGCGGCAACCTTGGCCTCCGGAACTTGTGCGGACGGCGCCCGGACGTGACACGCGGCCGTGCCGCTTCCCAGCGGGGCGAGCGGCGGGACCACTTTCCAGCAGATCTCCACTGCCAGCGGGCAGCGCGGTGCATAGGCGCACCCGGGCAGGGGCTTCGATAAGTCAGGAGGCGTCCCGGGAATTCCCGCCAGATGGATCTCTTCAGCGCGCGGGTCGGCGTAGCAGCCCAGCAGCGCTTCGGTGTACGGATGGTGCAGCCCCCGGCCGAGCTCGTTCGATGGTTGATCCTCGACGACACGGCCGGCATACATGACCATCACGCGGTTGGTGGACTCGAAGACCACGCCGAGGTCGTGGCTGATCAAGATCGCTGTGAATCCCTGCTCGCGTTGCAGTTCCTGGATGGTCTGCATCACGGCCTTCTGCACGATCACGTCCAGGGCTGTGGTCGGCTCGTCGAAGACGATCATTTTCGGCTCCAGCGCGAGCACCAGCGCGATCGACACCCGCTGCCGCATGCCGCCCGAAAGCTCGTGGGGGAATTTGGCCAGCACGCTTGGCTCCAGCCGGACCTTGCTGAGCAACTCGGCGCCCCGCCGGCGGATCGCCCCCGCGGAGTAATGGTCGCCCGGCCCGGCATGGGCCTTCAGGATGTCACCGAAGTGGTTCTCAATCGTCCGCACCGGGTTGAGCGCGTTCATGCCGCTCTGCAAAACGATCGCGAACCCTTTGCGTCGTTGCCGCCGCAACGCCTCGCCGCTGAGGCTCGCCACATCGACCCCGTCGAAGTGGATGGCTCCGTTCTCGAGCCGCGCCGGCGCACGCAGCATCCGCGTGAGCGCGAACCCCAGCGTCGACTTGCCGCACCCGGACTCCCCGACCAGCCCGACGAACTCACCCTGCTGCAGCGTGAGATCGACGTCACGGACCGACCAGATCCGGGTGCCACGGTTGGGCTCGTAGACGACGTTGATACGTTGGGCGTGGAGCAGCGTCATGATTTCTCCCGAAGCCTCGGATTCGATAGGGCGTCGACCCCGAAGTTGACGAGGGTGAACGAGAGGGCCAGCAACGCGATCGCCAGGCCGGGAGCGAACACCATCAGCCACTGACCGGTGAGCAGCGCGTTCTGTTGCTGGGCGTAATAGAGGATGGTTCCCCAGCTGACGGTGTTCGGGTCACCCAGGCCGAGAAATTCCAGGCTGGCCTCGGCCATGACCGCCGCGGTCGCCGCCGCGAAGAAGCTGCCCGCGACCAGCGAGGTCATGTTGGGGAGGATCTCGCGAAAGACAACCCGAAAGAGCCGCTCACCGGAGAACTGGGCGGAGGTCACGAACTCTCGGGTGCGCAGGGTCGACGCCTGGCTGCGGATGACCCGCGCTCCCGTCGCCCAGCTGGTAAAGGCGACCACGAGGACGATGGTCCAGACCGAGCGGCTGGTCAGGTAGGCGGCGAGGATGAACATCAGCGGCAGTCCCGGAATGACGAGCGCCAGGTTGGTGATGAAGCTCAGCACCTCGTCGATGATTCCCGGGCGGTAGCCGGCGATCAGTCCGATCGTCACCGCGACGAAGGTCGCCACCGCTCCGGCGACGATTCCGACCAGGAGCGAGATCCGCGCTCCGTAGATCATCTGCGAGAAGACGTCCTGGCCGTTGCCAGTCGTGCCGAACCAGTTGGTCGCGTTGGGGCTTTGATACGGGGTAAAGCTGGTCGCGGTTGGCGAATGGGGCGCGAGCAGCGGGGCAAGGATCGCGACCAGGACGTCGATCGCGAGAATGACCAGGCCGATGCGGGCCTTGCCATTGCTCCACAGCGTGCGAAGCGCGCGTCCAAGGAAGAGCAGCGGTCCCGGAAGCCGGGGGCCGGCCGGTCCACGTGGGATCTCGACCTCGGCGCCGGGGAGGGTCGGGGGCGGAACCGGAGTGACGATGCTCATGCCTGCCGCACCCGAGGATCGAGGCGGACGTAGATCAGGTCGACGATGAAGATGGCAACCAGCATGCTCACCGTGATCACGAGGAACAGCGCCTGCATCAGCGGAAAGTCATGGTTGGAGACGGCGATGTAGAGCAGGTTGCCAAGCCCGGGATAGCTGAAGACGCCCTCGACCAGGACCGAGCCGCCGACCACGGCTCCAAGCGAGAGGCCGAAGGCGGTGACGTTCGGCAGCAGGGCGTTGCGAGCGGCGTAGAGCAGCGCCACGGTGCGGGTGCGCAGGCCGTTGGCTTCGGCGAATGTCACGTAGTCCTCGCCCAGGGTGTTGATCATGTTGTTGCGCATGCCGAAGACCCAGCCGGAGAGCGTCGTCACGGCCAGGGTCACCGCCGGAATGATGCTGTGGTAGACGGCATCGGCGAGGAACGACGGGCTCAGGCCCGGCGTCGCGCCCGGACTATATCCGCCCTTGATCGGGAACACCGAGTACTTGAAGGCGAACACGAACAGAAGCAGCAGGCCGAGCCAGAAGGGGGGGAAGGCGGCGAAAAAGGTCGCACCCAGCGTGACCGTCGTGTCGGCCGTCTTGCCCCGCCGCCACCCGGCGTAGACACCCAGAAGCGTCCCGATGATGAAGGCGACAATCGTCGTCACACCGATCAGAGCCAGCGTCCAGGGCGCCGCCTTGCCGATGGTCTGTGCCACGGTCTCGCTCGGAAACGAGTAGGAGCTGCCGAAATTCAGATGGACGATGCTGTTCAGGTACTGCCCGTACTGGCTGACCAGGCTGCCGTGTGGCACCCCCAGCTGAATCTCGACCGCTTGCCGTTGCGCGTTCGTGATGACAACGCCGCTGGAGGCGAGCTTGCCAAGCGCCGCATCGACCGGGGAACCTGGCATCAGTCTCGGCAGAAGGAAGTTCAGCGTGATCGCTCCCCAGAGCGTGATCACGAAGAGCGCCGCCTTGCGGCCGACGTATCTCATGGCCTGGTCCCCGGGTTACCGGTTATTTCTTGGTGATGTGTGTCACCACGGTCAACAGCGAGTTGTTGTAATTGGTCGGCAGGGTGTACGGGTTGGAGGCCGACGGCCAGCCGGTGAAATGCGCGGTTGAGAAAAGTCCCCAGCTGCCACCGTAGTACATGAGTACGATCGGGACCTTGTTGTACATCTCCTGCTCGAGGGCGTACGTCGCCTGGGTTTGCGCCGAAGAATCAGTGGCCGAGGCCAGCGTGGTGAGCGCCTGGTCGACCGCCGGGTCCTTGAAGCGCTCGAAGTTGTTCGCACTTGGCGTGTTCACGGGCGCCGCGAACGTGCTGCTCAGCGCAAGGCTGAAGTCGGTGTAGGGATCGCCGGAACCGCCGTAGCCACCGATTGCCGCATCGAAGGTACCCGCCTGGATGCCTTGCGAGTATTGCGCGTATTGCGGCAGGTCCAGGGTCGCAGCGATGCCGACCGCCGCCACCTCCTGAACAACCTCCTTCGCGGCAGCGACCCAGTCGCTGAAGTTACCAGGCATCACGATCGTCATCGTGGCTTGCTTGCCGTTGCGGCCGACAAGCTTCCCGCCCTGCATGGTGTAGCCCGCTTGCGCGAAGGCGGCCTGGGCGCCGGACGGATCCTGCGCAACCAAACCCTGATTGGGGAGGCTGGGATCGAGCCATTTCTTCAGGTTGGGGAGGATCAGCCCCGACATGCTCGCCTGGTCCAGGTACCCGTTGACGGCTTTGGTGGCGATCGTCGTCCGGTTCAAGGACATTGACAGGCCCTTGCGGAAGTTGACGTCGCTGTACGGTGCCTTTGTCAGGTTCAGGTAGAGGCCGATGGTGCCGCCGGGTGGGAACCAGTACTGGTTGTGTGCGGGGTCACGGTTGACGAAGGTGGTCTTGACATCGGGCAAGAAGTTGTATGACCAGTCGAATTTGCCGCTGACCACGTCCAGTTGGTTGGTGCTTTGGTTACTCGCCTGGGCCGGGAAAAGGACCTCGGACGGCGCGACTTTGTCTGCCTGCCAGTAACTCGAGTTCTTCTTCAGCGAGTACTGGGTTGGCGCGAAGCTGTCAAGCATGAATGGTCCCGTCCCGACGGGATGCGTGTTGGGATCCTTGGCGGGATCGGCCATGCTCGACCACAGGTGCTGCGGCACGATCGGGGTTTGCGCGATCGAGAGGGCGAATGGAACGTTGGCCGCCGAAAAATTGATCGTGACGTCATTGCCGCTAGCCGAGACCCCGGTGATCTGTTGCCAGACCCCCTTGGTATCGAGGGCAGCGTTCTTCTTCAAGAGGTTGAAGGTGAAGACCACGTCGGCTGGCGTGAAATCCTTGCCGTCGCTCCACTTCACGCCCTGCCGGATGGTGTAGACCAGGGTCTTGGGGTCGGTGAACTTGGACCCGGTGGCGAGGAACGATGTGTAGGAGCCATCGACCGGGCTCGGAATCTGCAGGGGCTCGTAGATCAGAAACGTCCCATGGAGTTGCGAGCCGGCGAAGGGATTGAAGTTCTCCACCAGCGTGGGGTTGCCAGCATCCCCCTGGATCGTGAGCGTGCCTCCTCCGCCGCCGGTATTGGGGGATGTCCCGCAAGCGGCCATGCCGACCAGGCAAACCGCCGCCAGGGACAGCGTCGTCATCCGGAAGTCGAAGGCTCGTCTCATGATTACTTCTCCTGACCTTGTCTTGCGATACCACCGCACTGTTGGATAAACGTTACAAGCAGATTAAGATTAGATCTTATAGTCGTGTTGGGGCAATACCGGCACACGAGTAGCCTCTTCTGATGGCGACCCGCGCCCAGCCCCAGCTGGCCGCCGGCGGCAGGCTGAGCAGCGCCTGTGGCATGATGGGCGAGTTCACCGCCAACGGGGCCATGCGACGGCTCGAGGTCGGCGGGCAAAGCCTCCTGCTCTATCCAGCCGGCGAGCTCGAAGCCGGACCGGCAAACCTCTATCTCCGGCTCAGAGGCGAGCCGATCGCGGCCACCGCCCTCCTCGGTCCAGGCTCGGGTGGAAGCGTCCGATGGACCCCCAACGGCCCCGACGTCCACGGCCGGTGGCGAGATCTCGAGTATCGGGCGGCGTTTCGTCTGGCCGCCGCCGTCCCCGCCTGGTTCTGGCACCTCGAAGTCATCAACCACAGGTCAGACCACTGCCAGGTCGACCTTATATATGCGCAGGACGTCGCCCTGGCTCCTTTTGAGGCCGTCCGCACGAACGAGTACTACGTGAGCCAGTACCTCGACCTGACCCCGATTCCGATGCGCGACGTCGGGATGGCCGTCGCCGTCCGGCAGAACATGCCGGGTGCGGCTGCGCCCTGGGTGCTGATCGGCTGCTTGCGCGAGGGAATCGGCTGGGCAACCGACGCCCTCCAGCTGGGACGTCCTGATCACCAGGGCGCTCTGCCTCCCGGTCTCCTCACCGACCGGCTATCCAGCACCCGCTTGCAACACGAGCACACCCTGGCCGTCGTTCAGGATCGCAGCGCGCGGCTCGGCCCCGGCGAGCGGCTGACATCCGGCTTCTTCGGGCTCTATCGATCGCACCATCCGGGAGCAACCTCCGAGGCCGACGCGGCCGAGGCCGCCCTGGCGTTGAGTCAACCGGAGGCCCGCCCACCCGGGGACGCGGGCGCTGGGGACGGAGCTGCCGTGGCCGGCTCGCTTTTCTCGCCGCCGGTCGGTCTTAGGTGCCGTGACCTCACGGGCGACGAGCTGGACCGTCTGGTTGGGCCCGCGAGGCACCTCGCCGAAGGCGATTCCCGCGAGCTCCTTTCGTTTTTCGCTGCGGACGGGAGGCACGTCGTGTTGGCCGCGAAGGAACGAGCGGTTCTCCGGCCACATGGCCAGATCCTGCGCACCGGAGACGGATTGGTGCCAGATGGCCAAAGCTTGACGTCAACCGTCTGGATGGCCGGCGTGTTTCACTCCCAGGTGACCCAGGGCCACGCCAGCCTCAATCGAATGCTCTCCATCAAGCGCGGATATTTGGGATGGCACCGGGCATGTGGAATGCGCGTGTTCGTGCGCGCAGGCGAGCCCGATGGCGATTGGGCGCTGCTCGACGAGCCGAGCGCTTGGGCGGTCGCCCCCGATCGATGCACCTGGTGGTACCGGCATGCGAAGGGGCTGATCGAAGTGGTCGCGGGCGCACCGGCGGCGAAGCACGAGCTGACGCTGCGCGTCCGCGTGCTCGAAGGGGCGCCCTGCCGGCTGCTGGTCTGTGCCAACGTCGCGCTGGATGATGACGACGGCCAGCAGCCCGACCCTCCGCAACGATCGGTCGATGCGACCGGTGTCACGGTCCGCCCGTCCGCGGGGTCGGGGAGCGCCCATCGCTTCCCCGCCGGCTGGTTCCGGCTCTCGTGGCGGGCGGGCGCAGCCGAGCAGGTGCTCGGAGACGAAGCGCTGTTCCCCGACGGGCAATCGCGCGACCTGCCCTGGGTGACGATTCGCTCGTCTCCGACGCAAGACTTTACCCTGACGCTGACCGCCCGTCTCGTCCCCGAAGCCGATCAGGCGGCGCCTGCTGCCATCAAACCAGAAGGGGACGACTTCTGGCCCGGCCTGTCGCAATCGATGCGCCTGATCCCACCGCAGAGCTCGCTGGTCGCGGAAGAGGTGGCGCGTCTCGATGCCGTCCTTCCCTGGTTCACCCAGAACGCGCTCGTGCATTACCTGTCCCCACGCGGCCTGGAGCAGTTCACGGGCGGAGCGTGGGGCACGCGTGACGTGTGCCAGGGTCCGCTCGGCCTGCTCATCGCGCTCGACCGGATGGCGCCGCTGCGCGACCTGCTGACCCGGGTGTTCCGCGCCCAGCATGCACGGGGCGACTGGCCGCAGTGGTTCGAGTTCTTTCCGGCCGAGGCCGCATCCGAGACGCCCGACGCCCACGGCGACGTGATCTACTGGCCGCTGCTGGCGCTGGCGGAATACCTTCGCGCCAGCGGCGACGCAAGCCTTCTCCAGGAGCCTCTACCGTTTGCGGGGCCCGATGGTCCTGCCACGGCGGCGCCGGTGATCGAGCACATGCGGCGGGCGCTCGCCCTGATCGCGGCTCGCACGATCCCCGGAACGCCGCTGCCGGCGTACGGCCTCGGCGATTGGAACGACTCGCTGCGACCGGCGCACCCCGAACTGGCCGCCCGGCTCTGCTCCACCTGGACCGTCGCGCTGCACATCGAGGCGCTGCGCATGCTGGCGGAAGCCCTCCGCCTCGTCGGCGAAACGACCGAGCCAGAGATCGCAGCTGTGGCCAGTGTCGCCGAGGAGATGGGGGCGAAAGCACATGCAGCGCTCGGCCGACTCGTTTTCGATGGGATTCTGGCCGGCTACGCCCTGTTCCGCGACGACAGCTCGGTCGAGCCGCTCGTACATCCGGCCGACGCGCGCACGGGGCTCCGGTACGGTCTCCTGCATGTCAGCAGCGCCATCGCGTCCGACCTGTTATCGCCCGAGGATGCCAATCGACACCTGGCGCTGGTGCAGGAGCACCTGCTCGGCCCTGACGGCGCCCGCCTGTTTGACCGCCCCGCGCCATACCGTGGCGGACCGATGGAGGTCTTTCAACGGGCGGAGGCCGCCACCTTTTTTGGCCGCGAGATCGGGTTGATGTACACGCACGCGCACCTCCGGTATGCGGAGGCGCTCGCCCGCGTCGGCGACGGTGTGGGCCTGTTCAAGGCGCTGAACCTGGCCAACCCCATCGGCCTGCACAATCGGGTTCGTGTCGCGCGGCCTCGTCAGTCGACGACCTACTTCACCTCCTCCGACGCGGCGGTTGCAGACCGTTACGAGGCGGCGAGGCAATACCCGCGTGTGCTTTTGGGAGAGGTGCCGCTCGAGGCGGGCTGGCGGGTGTACTCGTCGGGTCCCGGCATCTTCGTGCGGCTAGTCGTCGAGTGCCTGCTCGGGGTCCGCCGTCGCGCGCAGGTCCTGGAAATCGATCCAGTCCTCGATCCGAAGCTGGACGGCCTGAAGGCTCGAATCCCAGTATGCGGGGTGCCCATGGAGCTGGCGTTCCGCGTAGGCAGCCGCGGGGTCGGACCGCTCTCGGTCACGTTGAACGACGCTCGATTGCCGACCAGGGGTCTGTCAAATCCATACCGGTCGCCCGGTGTTGCGGTGGAGATGTCGGCGGTTCGTAAGCTGCTGCGGCCCGACGGCAACAGGCTCGCGATCGAGGTCGCCTGATTGGCTACCTCCACGATCAGGGAGGCCCGCTCATGGCTGCAGCCGGACTTGCCGATCGAGGAGCGGGTCGAGGCGCTGCTCGACGAGATGTCGTTGGCGGAGAAGGTTGGCCAGACCCACCAAACGGCCAATGTCGATCCAGTCCGCGACGCCGACAGCCTTCGTCGCGGATCGATCGGGTCGAGCCTCTATGCCAGCGGAGCGACGGCCGGGAATACGAGGGACAACGGGATGCTCGTCGCGGCCGTTGATGCAGCGCAGCGTATCTCGGTTGAAGAATCTCGTCTGGGCATTCCCCTGCTGTTCGCGCGAGATGTCATTCACGGTCACCGGACGGTCTTTCCGATCCCGTTGGGTTTGGCGGCCGCATGGGATGAGGACCTCGTCGAGCGCGCGGCGCGGATTGCGGCGGAGGAAGCGAGCGCCGACGGCATCGCCTGGACCTTCGCGCCCATGGTCGACATCTCGGCCGATCCCCGCTGGGGCCGGGTCGCGGAATCGTTCGGCGAGGCGCCGGAACTCGCCGGCCGCCTCGCCCAGGCAATGGTGCGCGGCTTCGAGCAACAGAAGCACGGCCTGGCAAGTTGCGCCAAGCATTACGTCGGCTACGGACTCGTCAGCGGCGGCCGCGACTACGACTCGGCTGAGGTTGGCGAAAACACGCTACGCAATCTGCACCTGCGGCCCTTCCGTGCCGCGATCCAAGCCGGGTGCTCCTCGATCATGGTGGCCTTCATCGACTTGGACGGTATTCCGATGCACGCCCATCGGCGTCTTCTTCGCGAAGTCTTGAAAGACGAGTGGGGGTTCGAGGGCGTGGTGGTCAGCGATTGGCGCGGTGTGGGTGAGCTTGTCGAGCAGGGCGTAGCAGCCGATCTCCGGGACGCTGCGGTCCAGGCGATCCGGGCGGGCATCGACATGGACATGGCCTCCGGCGCATACGCAACTCATCTGGCGGAGCTCGTCGAATCGGGCGTCGTCCCTGTAGCGCTTCTCGACGATGCGGTGCGACGGATCCTGCGGATGAAACTGCGCCGCGGACTGTTTGAGCAGCCCTACACCACCCCATCGACCAACGCCGCGCCCAGCTTGTCCTCTCGAAAAGTGGCCCGAGAGGCGGCCGCTGCCTCGTTCGTGCTGCTGTCCAACCGTGGATTGCTGCCCCTGGAGTCCGAGGCCCAGCCCAGGGTGCTCCTGACCGGGCCATTCGCCGATGACGGCGAGGCGCTGCTGGGCACGTGGACCCTCGATGGCCGCGGAGAAGATGTGATCACACCGGCGCGTGCCCTCGCGGAACGGTTGCGCAACCTGACGGTGGACGATGGTCGATTCAGCGATCGCATGCTCAAGCTGGCACGCCAGGCGGACATCACCATCGCCTTCGTCGGCGAGCATCCTTCGCGCTCCGGCGAGGCCAACTCGATCAGCACCCTCGGCCTACCGCCGGGCCAGCTGGATGTCGTCAGGCAGGTGGCCGCGCTAGGCAAACCGCTGATCGTCGTCGTTTTCACTGGACGGCCGCTCGATGTCAGCGAAGTCCTGACGCAAGCCGGCGCCGTTTTGCTGGCGTGGCATCCCGGGATCGAGGCCGGACCCGCCCTGGCCGATGTGATCCTCGGCGAGGTGTCTCCGCGCGGACGGTTGCCAATGACGTTTCCGCGGAGCGCCGGCCACGTTCCGTCGACCTCACATCGGCGGCCGACCGGCCGCCCACTCGATCCGCGTGCCGACGCTTATGGCGGACGCTACATCGACGCCCTCGCCGAGCCGTTACTTCCGTTTGGCTGGGGCCTCACCTACGCCACGTTCCGCTACGGGCCGGTCAGACTGTCGGCGAAGGAGATGCCCGTTAACGGAGGGTCGATTCGCATCTCGGTCGACGTGACGAACACGGGAGCACGACGGGGCCGGGAGGTGGTCCAACTCTATTTGCGTGACCTGGTCGCGAGCGTCACTCGACCGCTGCGGCAGCTCACCGATTGGGTGGCGCTCGAGCTCGAACCCGGGTCGACCGCGACGGCAAGCTTCGTCGTGACTCCCGACGACCTGGGCTATTACGACCGGAACCTGAGCTACCGCGTCGAACCCGGAGAAGTTGAGGCGATCGTCGGGCCGGATGCCGCGCACGGAACTGCGGCGCGCTTATCGATTACCGGCTAGGGGGCAGTGCGATCTGTCGCATGACAGATTACTTTGCTCAGGTTCGAGTTGACCCTGAAGCGGCAACCATTGTTTGGCCAAACGGGCTCGACATGGCGCCAGAGCACCTTGGACGAAAACGAGGCGCGACTGGCCTTAGTTACGCGAGCGGGATGGAGGTACGCGAAAGCGCTGGCCGATCGGTTGATGGTGCCCTCGGAACGACCCTGAAGTAGACCAGCCCGGTTCGAACCTTCTTCTAATGGCGACCCCGGGCGGACTCGGGGCGCAAATGCCACCTGTTCTTCGCAAATAGGCTCGACGCTCAGGGTCGGTCGGCAGTTAACCTCTTGCCGTCGTGCCCCGAATCTCCTCTTTCTATGGCATCGCCATCTACATGTACTGGAACGAAGCCGATCATTCGGTGGCGCATGTCCACGCCCATCGCGCAGCCCAGCGCGCGTCGATTTCAGTCGATGGGACCTTATTAGCGGGCGCTCTCGAGCCACGGCCACTCGGCCTGGTCAGGGAATGGATCGAACTACATCGAGTCGAGATCGTTGCAAACTGGGAGCGTGCTCGCCGGCTCGAAACCCTGCTGCCTATCGCGCCACTGCCATAGGATGTAAGTATGGCAAAGCTGGCTGGCATCGTCGGCGTCGCGGTTGTGGGAGACTACCGCCTCCGCCTGCTATTTGACGACGGCGCTGTAGGGGATGTCGACTTCACGTCAAGGCAGTGGACCGGTGTTTTTGAACCACTCCGCGATCCGGCTTATTTTGCTCAGGTTCGAGTTGACCCTGAAGCGGCAACCATCGTTTGGCCAAACGGGGTCGACATGGCGCCGGAGCCCCTTTACGAAGAGGCCCAGCAGCACCCGCTACAGGCAGCCTGAGAGGACTCCAACCGGGCAAGTCTCGAAACTCCCGCTAGCGTTACACCGCCTCGATGACGGTACGACTACAGTTCCGTGTGGGTAATTCGCTTGGCTGCGCCTTCGCCAGGCGGCGGGGCTGTGCGTCCCGGGCGATTAATTCAGAAGCGAACGTCGTCAGAGGAACGTCATGCGGGTCGCTTCGTGCTTGCCTTGGGCGAAACCGGCACGGGCGGCGGGGATGCGGGGCGCGAGATCCATCAGGTTCGTGCCCACGGCGGCTCGGGAATCGGCGTCCGGTGTGACGTAGCGCAAAGCTTGCTAGCCAAGCATTCCGCTTGGCGCAACACCTACGTCAGCTCGAGAGATATGGCTAGGCGGGATATCGTGTCCTGGAGTGTGGGCGGAGGTTTCGATCCTACGGCAGGCTCATTCCGGCTCGGAATCCGGGCGAAATGATTGGGCGCCGCCTTGTGCGCGAGTGGAACCCAAATACTGGTGCCGTCCGAACCTGGCACGAAACCCTTGATGCTTCCGGCCGTGTGCGGATAGTTCGTCCCCAGCTCGGGAGAACCAAGGTCCATTACTTTTTCGATAGCAGAGGGCGATACATTGGGCGCCGATGAGTCCAAGCGTGGCCGAAAAAAAATTGTGAAGCTTCCAGAGCCGAGGCGCCCTGCTCCGCCACCACCATCTCGCGCTGAGGTGGAGCAGAGGTTGGAATCCTTGATTGATGGCTCATCCTCAAGGGAAGACGTAGCTGACTGGGCGGCTCAATGGGTAAACCAAGCGGAACCCCTTATCGATGATGAGGCGGTCTGGGATGCCCTGGTAAGTCTCTCGGGAGCGGATCTCCAGACAACCGAT
>DASTJZ010000003.1:0-21081 GCA_035716185.1 Candidatus Dormiibacterota bacterium | reverse complement strand
CATCGCCTACATCGTCGCGGTGTGGAAATCAGGAAGCCTGCCAAGGGTGGCCGGCGTACTGGTCGGGGCGGGCTTCGTACTCAGCATGACTCTTCAGCCATTCGTCGGGTGGGTCGGCGCGCTTTGCCTGGTCATCGGGGGTGTCTGGGTGGCCCGTTACATCAGCCAGTATCCGCCAAGAGCACGAATTGCTGAGCGCAATTCCAACGTCGCCGATGCCGGCGGACGGGGGCCTGAAGCCTCCCGACCAGCTGGGACGGCAGAACGCTGAGCTGGGAGTTGGCTGGCACCGATATGACACGCTCGATCTTGTGGCCTGGTTTACATCGACCGACGAGAGGCTAAAAACTTCGTCATTTGGAGGGCCATTCATGCAATCCATCCGCCCCCTGATCGCCGTAGCGGCGACCCTGCTCGGTTCACTCCTACCGCTTGAGCCGATCCAGGCATCGGCCCACATCAGTTGCCCGGACGTGACCGACGTCCACCTGATTGCTCCTCCGCCCGGGCGTGGCGCCACCCGCTTCCTTCCATGGCTGCAGGGTGGGCAGCAGTACTTCGCCGTGGTGGACCTCAACTATGACGGGTGCACAGCGGGAGGCATTCCACCGGGGCTCAGTGTCCTAGTCACGCTTTCGAGCAGCGACGCCTCGGTGGCGAGCGTGCCAGTCGACGTCCCGATTCGGTTCGGCGACACCATCGGGGAGTTCGCGATCACGACCTACCCGCAGACGCATCCCTCGACGGCCACGATCAGTGCCAGTCTGTCTTCGACGGCCAGCACCAGCATGGTGGTGCTCGCCGCGACGGCAGCCTATACGGTGACCGACCTCGGCATGCTTCCCAATGCGATCAGCACGGCCCCGCATGCCATCAACAGCAACGCCACGGTCGTCGGCGTGTCGGGCAGCGATGAGAGCGGTACCGGCCACGCCTTTGTCACCAGCCAGTCCGCCGGCATCCAGGACCTGGGAACCCTCCCCGGCAATAGCTTCAGCTCGGCTAACGGCATCAATGACGCGGGCACGATCGTGGGCACATCCATGCTCGACCAGTCCGGGCAGGTCATCAGCCGACGGGCGGTGGTCTGGAACAGCGGCCAGATCGCCGATCTGGGGATCCCGAGCATGACCGGCTCCAACGGGGTCGTGAGCACGCTGGAAGGGAATGCCATCAACACATCCGGTCATGTTGCCGGGACGTACGAGACCAACTACTTTCACACAGGCGGCTTCCTGTGGACGCCGGCCGGTGGCTTTCTCCTCCTTGGCTCCATCGGCAGCTTCGGCGAAGTGGTGTCGGGCATGAACGACAGTGACACGGTCGTCGGGCTGACTGGCGGCGGCGTGCCGATCGTCTGGCGAGGCTGGTCGCCGGCGCCCCTCGGCGTCACGCCGGCACAAATCCAGCAGGCGAGGCAGGCAAACGGAGGCACCGTGCCCCTGCCCCGAATCAACAACGGCGGCAAGGTCGTCTTTGGCAACCTCACCGGCACACCGGGAGCCTTGTTGGCGATGCCGGGTGTCCCTGACGGCTTCGGGTCGCTGACGGTCCCGACGGGAACCGGCCTCAACGATAGCGGCCAGACGGTAGGCCTGCTCTCGACGGAAGGCGGGGCGAGCGGCTTCCTGTATCAGGGTGCCCGTATCGAGGACCTCAACTGGGTCATCGATCCTGCCTCGCCATGGATCGTCGCGGATGCACGCGCCATCAACAACGCCGGACAGATCGCGGCGCTCGGACGGATGGTTAGCGGCTCAGCGCCGCATGCATTGCTGCTGAGCCCGATCACTCAGGCTGACTCTACCCCGCCAGTCGTGACCGTCCCAAGCGCCCCCGTTGTCGCCGAGGCGACCGGCCCGAATGGTGCGGCCGTGAGCTTCACCGCCAGCGCCAGCGATCCGGACAACGGACCGGTCCCGGTAAGCTGCTCACCCGCATCCGGAAGCGCGTTCGCGCTCGGGACCACGACCGTTACCTGCACCGCTACAGACGCGGCCGGAAACCTAGGGTCGGCGAGCTTCAAGGTGGTCGTCCGCGATACGACCCCGCCGGCTCTGATGCTGTCGTCTGACATCACCGTCAATGCCACCTCGCCGGCGGGTGCCGTCGTCTTCTTCGCGGCCATGGCGAGTGACCTGGTCGATGGAGCGGTGCCTGTCAATTGCGCCAGGCCCTCCGGGTCGACGTTTGCGATCGGGACTACGACGGTCGTATGCAGCGCCTCCGACAAGAGTGGCAACACCGCGACCGGCAGCTTCAACGTTCACGTCAAGGGCGCCGGCGAGCAGCTCGCCGATCTGCGCGCCTACGTCAACCAGAATAACCTGGGGCCGGGCAAGAGCCTGACCGACAAGCTGGACGCGACGATCGCCGCATTCAACGCGAGTGATCAGACCACCGCCTGCGCCACCCTGCAGGCCTTCATCAACGAGGTCCAGGCGCAGTCGGGCAAGAAGCTGTTGTCTGATCAGGCCACTTACCTGACCAGCGCCGCCAACCAGATCCGCGCCGTCCTCGGCTGCTGAGGCGACCAGCAAAAGGCGGCCGGCAACACGCCGACCGCCTTTTTTTCCCGGTTCGAAACTTGTTCTGGATGGCGACCCCGAGCGGACTCGGGGGCGCAAATACCACCGGTCCTTCTCAAATACGTTTGAGATAGCGATGCTCTAAATAAACCAGATAACCGACACGGCCAAGTGGTTTTCAAGATCACTTTTGATCCGTCCGCCACCGTTCGCGGACGTTCGCCAACGTCCGCGCTGTATTTCACGTTAGCACTCTTCGTCCGCTGATGTTCGCCAACGTTCGCCATAGTTCGCCGCCGTTGCCGTCACCGTTGCCGTCAGTCGCCCCGTCGAACTATTCGCCTGCTCAGTCGGGAATGCCATTCGATTTGGGCAGCAGCTCCCATCGGTACCTCTTATCGATTCCCACGGCGGCTTCAAAGTGCGCCCACATGTCTGGCTCCGGAGGAATACCGAGCCACTCGGGTGCCGGGATCACGATCGCCGGCCACTCCTTACCTTCATGCTCTGGCCACCAGTAAACAGCCTCAAGCACCCGAACCCACGTTGTTTTGTCCTTCCGCTCGGCGCGAACGCGCTCGGCTACACCGTCTACCCAGCGATCCAGGTAGTAGATTCGCCCATCGACCGTCCACCTCGTAACACCGTCTTTTCCCATTCGATAAGAGGATAGTGGCGATCGTTCAATCCGGAGTCGGGCTGGTGAGTCAGCACGCGCTAAAGTCTTCGGGGATCATGGAAGCCCTAGTCATCGGCAGCACCAGCAATCGAAAGTGGATTGAGTTTTCCGATGCCGAGCCAAAGGGTGTTGGCACTCCAGTCGATACCTATGTGTTCACTGTCCAACTGGAGAACCTGAGAGCTTCGACCGGTCGTCTAGATACCCACAATAACTTCGCCAATGACGGAAGACGGCTCGCTCGCTTGTTCGACGAGATGGCTAGGGATTGGCGTGGCTGGAAAGGGGAAAAGGCGTGGCGATCGACGGATAGTGAGGTGTCGCTGACCTTTACCCACGATGGCGTCGGACTTGTTCACGTCGTGGTTCGTGTGAGGGGCGCGCCAATGGCGAACTGGGAGGTGACCGTTAAGGTTCCGATCGAGCTTGGCTCTTTGGACAAGCTGGCAAAAGATGTTGCGGCTTACTTCAGGGTGTAAGTCAGGCCGCAGAACGAACCCGGCTGGTCTGCGCTTAACCTACGGCGTCCGCTCTAGGCGGGGTGCGCCGGGAAGGCGTTACACCCTCCACCGTCCGGGCCATTTGAGGTTAGCCGAAGCGCCTCATTCACGAAATCTCACCGTGGCGGCCTAATGTCCGGGGTGTGGTGAGAGAACCAGGACGACGATGACGATGATGGCGGCTAGCGCGATGCTCGCCGCGAAGGCATAACGATATACCGGCGTGACGGCTCCCGGAATTTCGCGACTGAGTTTCGAGGCAGTGACCGGCAGCCAAGTCGCATCGACCGGCACCCGCAAGGCGGCAGCGAACAGCCCGGCGTCATCCACGGAAAAACCCTCTGCATTGAAGGCGAGCAGCGCCCGGCCATTTTTGCCAACCAGGATCAACTTCTGGACGGCGCCCTTTCCATACGTAACCTGCCGCAGCGCGACGTTTCGAATGGCCGCAGTGGATACCGCCTTACGTCGACCAAACGCCGGAATCATCCCAGCTTCGCGGTGCTCGACGAAAAGCGAGGTCCCGGAAAAGTAACGTTGGCGGAACCACAAGATGAGCACGGCGACACCTGCGAGAACTGCAGCCAGAATTAGAAGGCCGGTTCCGGCCAAGTGAAATTGGATGATGGGATAGACCGCTAAGCCTCCGAGCGCAACTAGCCCTACCCACAGGGGCACCGCATTGCGCGGACTCGGCTTTATCGTGAGCGGCAGGCTAATTGTTTCGGGATGCCGAAGCTGCTCAGCCCGCAGCAAAGCGTCCGCGTCGGCGCTGGCTGCACTCAGCCCGGGCGTGGAGGGTCCGCTGGTTGCGTCATTCATCATCGGCTGGAGGCCAGTTGCCCTGCCGAGCCGAAAG
Organism: Candidatus Dormiibacterota bacterium; assembly: GCA_035716185.1. Classification (GTDB taxonomy): domain Bacteria; phylum Chloroflexota; class Dormibacteria; order CF-121; family CF-121; genus CF-13. The sequence continues at coordinate 16,515 of DASTJZ010000003.1, read as the reverse complement.
AGTTCAAGAGCGACGCCAATCGCACCCATCCCTAGGAACATGAGTGTGAGCAATCCGTACTGCTTGGCCGCCGGCGTGCTGATCCAGAGCAACCCAGTAACACCGCCCACGGCCAAAGGCAGTAGGAAGTAGCCGTACCGTTTCCAGGCCGAGCGGATTAGCCCCACCGCTTGTACGTTGAACGCGTCGCGCTGCCTAATTACTTCGCTATTTCAGACCCGAACATCCGGCGCCTATCATTTCTGACGCCGCGTGAAGATCCAGCCTTCCCGTCCCCTCAACAACGACGAAAGGGCCATTCTCAATCTTCTATTGCAGCCGGAATTCGAAGGCGTTGAGCAACTGCGCGGCCAGGCCGATCGAGCCCAGGTAGTCTCGCGATGTGATTGCGGCTGCCCCACCATAAACATTGACGTTCCCGAAGATATGCCCTCGGCGGCGATAAGCGGCAGGTTGTCGCCCGTCGAGCTGCGCGTCGTTCCCGAAGGCAGCGACGCCCCTGGCGAAATCATTATTTTCCCGAAGGACGGTCGGCTAAGCTCGATGGAGTACGTCTACTACACACGGCAGCCGCCGGAGCAGTGGCCGACGCCAGACCGCCTAACGACAGTCGAGCTCGCGCGCTGACGCAACGTCCGTCAGTTTGCTGCCGCCGGTGAGCCTCGGTGCCAACGCCGTCCTACGGTCAGTCATCGGTAGGGCGCTGATCCCATGCATCGATGATTTCGCCCACGGTTGCATCACCCGGATCTTTTCCGGGATTTTGTCTCTTCCACTCAGCCGCAGGACTGTTGCCTCCCTTCATCAGAGCGTCCGCAAACTCCGGCCCGACGAACGATGAGTAAACCTCAACGCCGTCTCGAAGTTCGGGATCTAAGACTTCGTGAGCATCAACGATTTTCCGGACGGCCCAACTCGAATCCTTTTCGTAGGCATCACCGAACGCCAACCCTTTCGCGTGAGCCTCCTTCCCGCTGGCTGCCCTGACAAGAATAATCCGGTCCTCGAACTTGTCTTCGGTCACCTCGACGACCATTCGCACGGTCCACCAGGTTGCTTGTTGGGCTTCCATGCCAGCATTTTGGCAGGAGCTTGGGCTCGGGCCGTGGGATGCGGCAATCGTCCTTTTGAATGGCGCCCAGACCTTCGGAATCTCCAATAACGATGGGCATGGACACGAAGAATGGCTGGCGTTCTGATTGGCTATGCGGATCCAGAACCATGCTGGCTAGCCCCGAGGCTTGGCGCCTCCTAGAACTGCTGGCCGCACCCCTCCACGGCGCGTCGCGGCCCTCAGTGGACACTCTTGGGCGCAGTTTGTTTCTTGCCCCTTCGTTGCATTCCTAAATGGCAAAGACTCCTGAATCGGGCGATGAGATTTGGATCGGGCCCGTTGGTCCAATTCGTGTCTGGGACGAAAATGATCCTGAGTTTATTGCTGAGCGTGCTGCCTGGCATGAGCCCCGTGCTCGCGCGTACGCGATGGTTACGGTAGAAGACCACCTGGCTGGACTCGCAGATCCCGATTGGCGGTGCCGCCATGAGGTTATTGACCGCTTGGTTGCCCGAGGCAAGAGCGACCCTCGGACTCTGCCAGCACTCTTGAACGCTTTGAAGTCCGATCAGGCCTGGCAGGTGCGGGATTGTATTGCGATGAAGTTGTACGAGTTTCCCGTAGACAGGGTCGAGCTGGCACTACGCGAAGCAGAACGAGATCCCCATCCTGAGGTCCGGTGGTCGGCACGATTCTCGCTAACGCAATTAGGACTGGAGCCTGCTAGCTGAGCCGCGTGCGCCCAAGAAGGACTCTCGCGCGAGTGCTCCAATAACCGCTTGGGAACTAGTTTGCGCGCATTTAGTTTCGAGAGCCGAATCGCCACACGAGAACAAGAATTAGTGAGGCAATCACGAACGCCGGCCATAGCCAGGACCGCCAAGTCGGGGTCGCCAAATATACAACGCCAGCAAAGATCATGCCGGCAGCAACGACCGTATACTTCCAAAGCGGAACTCTTGCCGTATGCTGCCTGGTCCCCCTAACTCTGGCGCGGGTCACCCAAAAACTGGCGGTAGCAGCAAGACCGAGGGGGACCGCAATTAGAACGACAACACCACCCACAGCTAGAAGCGCCAAGAGAATGCGGTGCCAAAAAGGGTCATGAATCCAATCGAGCGCGAAAGCGAAGCCCGCTTCCAAGCCAAAGCAACCATGCCAGCCAACGTCCAGCGTTGCTGAGCTCCGAAAATCTCATCGAGTTGTTTGCGTTGGCTGCGGCCGTGCCCCTGGGGGGTTCTTGCAGCCCCTTGACTCTTCATCGCTAGCGGCCACTAGCCTGCAAGCGCCAACGAATTCGGTTTAGCTCATCGATCAGATCTTCCAATGCGAGACCCCGCGCATTGGGCTCGTCGTTTTCCGCGAAGCCGGTCTCGGCCAGCTCGCCACCGACCGCATCATCGATGACGATCGAAAGGTCATCCAATGATGGATCTGAATGCTCGTCTACTAGATGCGCAAGCCGTGGCTCGCGCTTCGCCAAAACCTCCAGCAGCAATTCTCGCGACGAAGTGGTCAGTCTCATTCGCTAAAAATGATTGGCCCTAATCCGCCGATGTTCCGAACAACGGCTGAGACGTGGGAAACTGTTGGCTTCGATCAGTCGGCTATTCGCTGCCAGGATGAGGTCCATCGTCTGGGCCGCCTGCCGATGGAGCGGCGGAGTGAGGTGGCTATGGGTGTCGAGCGTCAAGCGGATCGTGCTGTGGCCGAGCAAGTCCTGCACGATCTTTGGATGGGTGCCGGCCTCCAAGAGCACACTCGCCGTCGTATGGCGAAGGTCATGCACGCGGACATGAGGAAGCCCAGCGCGACGCAATGCCACGGTAAGCGCATAGTTCACCTCGCCCGGCTCTTCATGCAGTTTGTCGCCCGCTAATCAACTCGGCGTTGGCAAACCACCCAGCTGTTCGCGAGCATTCCCCTGAGGGACGAGGTGCGTGCATTGGCGTTGCGGCTACCGTCATATCGCATCAGCTTGGCGCATAAAATGAGGGCGATGCGGCTGGGCGCCTGACCCAATTACAGAATCACAAGCTCGGGACGCCGGAGACCGTGCTGGCCGACTATACCGCCGCCTACGATCCCGCCGGCCGTATTACGTCACAAACCGGACCTGATGGGCAGTCGTCGTACACCTATGACACGGTCGGACATCTCGAGACCTGGACGCCGCCGACCACCGGAAGGACGCGCTACTATTTCGACCTCAATTCCAACCGCACGCAGCAGACCGTCGCCGGAACCATAACGCACTCGTATACGTACGCGAGCGATGCCACCGATCGGCTCCTCACGGTTGATGGCGGCAGTTACGGCTACGATCCGGCTGGAACTGGCGACACGACGAGCCGTCCAGGCCAGACCTTTGGCTGGGACGCATTCGGCCAGCTACAGAGCACCAACACGACCACGGGCAATGGCGGCGCGACCTATAACCGGGACATGCTGGGCCGCGTTAGCGAGCGCGTCCAGAAGGATGGCGCCGGCACGGTGACTAGCGACATTGTGTATCGCTTCGATGGCTCGACGGATGCGCCCGCGTACGAAATGAATGCCGCGCGTAGCGTCATCACGAAAAGCTACCTCTCTGGCCCCGATGGTCTGACCGTCGCCTACAACGGCACCCGCACCGCAGCTCCCACCTACGACTACATGGATATCCATGGCAATGTCGTGCTGAGCGTCGCGGGCAGTGGCATCCGTAGCGTCCAGACGGGAGCGTTCGCACAGGGTTGGTCGACGGGCGTGACCCTAACGCTGCCGGGAGCCAGCGCGGCCGGGAATCTACTGGTGGCGACGTTGGCCACGGACAACACCGCCGGATTCTCCGCCCCAACCGGCTGGATACGTGCCACCAGCTTGGCGGGCTCAAATGGAACGACGGAGATCTGGTACTACCCGAACAACCCTGGCGGCATCAACACCGCCGTCTTCAGCGCCAGCGGCTACACCGCCGGAGTGCTTTCGGAGTGGAGCGGGGCAGCCGGGCTCGACGTGGTTGGCACGGCCAGCACGTGGAGCGGGACCTCGCTGTCAGTGTCCGCGGCCTCCACAGCCTCAATGGGCGATCTCGCGGTGACGGCCTTCACCCTCTTCTTGAATGGCGGCGGCGCCATCACCCGGACGCCGGGTGCTGGCTGGGCGAATTTCGGCCAGGACAATAGCGGCACCGCCTGGTTCCATGACACCTTCGACTATCTGAATGGCGTCGGCGCTGGCGTCACAACCGAGACCGAGACGGCTAGCGCGACCGTCGCCTGGACCGGCGCCATCGCTCTGTTCAAGCCGGCGACGGTAGCACCTGGAATCAGCAACGTTCAGTCGAGCGGCTTTGTGCAGAGCTGGTCCAGCCCAATCACGCTCATCCTGCCAGCACCCAGTACCGCGGGCACACTCCTTGTGGCCACACTTGCGAGTGACCGCGGCTACACTGCCCCCGCCGGCTGGACCCGGGCCGCCAGCAGTACCAACTGGAGCGGCACGAGCGAGATCTGGTATTACCCCAACAATCCGGGCGGCATCAGCGGTGCCACGTTCGCCGCCAGTGGGACGACGTATGCGACCGGAGTGATCTCCGAGTGGAGCGGGGCGAGCGGCTTGGATACGGTGGGCACCGCGTCAAATTCGAGCACGGCGACCACCTCGCTGTCGGTCTCCTCTGCCCCCGTCGTGGCCACGGCCGATCTGGCGGTCACCGCGTTCACCCTCTACCTCAATGGTGGCGGCGTGCTGAACGAAACACCGGGGTCTGGTTGGACTAACTTCGGCCATGACAGCACCGGCAACTGGCTACATGTCACGTTCGACTACTTGAACGGCGCAGCGGTCGGCAGCACGACCGAGACCGAGACGGCCGGCGCGGCGGTTAACTGGACCGGTGCCATCGCCCTGTTCAGGGCGTCGAATATCGCCGGGCCATACACATACGATCCATTCGGCGTTCCTACCAATACTCCTGCCGCGACCCCCTATGGGTACGTTGGCAAGTGGCAGAAGCTCACCGACCCACTGTCCGGGCTAATCATGATGGGGGCCCGACCGTACGATCCGGCGTTGGGCCGCTTCCTTGCCGTTGATCCGGTTTCCGGCGGGTCAGCGAATGACTACGACTACGTAAACCAGGATCCGCTTAATCGTTACGACCTGGATGGGCGGTTTGCCGCTGCCGCAGCCGCATTAGCACCTGCGGCGGTGCTATGCCCCGAGTGCTTTATCGGAGCGGGGATTGTAATAGGCGGGGCGTTGGTAGTCTTTGCCACCTACAAGGGTACCGAATGGGTATGGCACCAAGTACGCAGCAAGAAAAAGGCTATGAAGCAAAGCGGCCTGGTGGAGCGCTCGTCCCATATGGGTGACAGCTGGTATGGCGGAGGAAAAAAGGTGCCGCGATGGTTCAAAATTATTGTGGCAGCCACGGTCGGTACATGGTTGGCCAATGCAATTTTCAATCAGAACGGTTCTGGGGGCGACCAGTCAGTGCGACGGGTGCATGGTCATGGCTTCGTTTAGGGTGATCTACCAGCATGACATCGAACGGACCGCGTCATTTGCACGAACGGTGAGACACAAGCTCGATTGGTCCCAGAGTTGGAACCGTCAAGCCATTGAGTGACACTGTGGACGCCTCCCTCCGAGCGTCAAAACTTGCCGACATTTCCATTCGAACCTTCACGCAAACCATCAGTCCCGATGCCTTCGAAATACGGCCACGACGAAGTGGCCCATGGATACGTTCGTGATTACATAGGGTGTCGTGCGGTACCTAGACGTAACAATCTTCACTCTCAGTATCTTTGTGGCGGTGTTTTTCGCCTGGTGGGCCTACCGGAAAAGGAGCCTGACGTCGTGGCTGTTCTTTGGATTGTGGACGATTACGGTGGCAGTGGGTATATTCATGGTCCCGCGGCTGAGGGAGATGAATCGCACCGTCGGCAACGCTGTTGAGTTTGTTGGTGGGGTAGTTTGGCTGGTTATCATCTACAAAATGGACTCGGTGTATGACTTCCTTTACGACAGATTTAAATGGCATTAGCCGGAGTCAGCTGATGAAGCCCAGTCGGTATGGTTAAAGCCTGCTTGTGCCCTGTCACGGATATGTGCAATAGATTTTCAGCGTTGCTTAATGATTGCCCTCGCCACTGGCCTTACAGCGGTGACCATCTCATTCGTCAAGGACCTGCTCGGCGGGATATCTGACGCAACATCGACCGTCTTCCTTCCGTTCGGACCGCGACTCGTTATTGGTGTTAGTTGGGGGTTGTACCTTCTGTCCGTGCTGTTAGGCGTTTTCAGCATTATGGTGATGACGAATGAACTCACCCAAACAAGTCCGAACGTAAATCGCCGGCTAGTAAGGGCGCCGGCAATTGCGCAATCTTTAGCATTCCTGCTTGCCACCCTTTTAATCGTTCCGGTCGGCTGGGGAGCTCTTGCACATCTCCCCGATCCAACGCCACCCCGTTCGGGTTAAACAATCCGGCCCCTGCCGCCACTGGAGGATTGGGCCTGTCCTTCTTAGCCGCGAGTTCGTTTACGCAGCGCATCGCGACGTAGCTGATCTGCGACACTGCGAGGGCCTGGACTCAGGGCATCCCTCTGAGGCCGAGCCTTGCTAGGCGGCGCGGTCACTTAGGGAGAAAATGTGTACAAGTTGACCCGATTAGTCAACTAGCCTCCGCCTGCCAAAACGAATACAAAGTGGAGGGTCAAGCGACCCCGAGCGGATTCGAACCGCCGATCTCCTCCGTGACAGGGAGGCATGTTAGACCGCTACACCACGGGGCCGCGGAAGCCCAAGTATATATAGGTTGTCTTGCGCTAGGACTGGGTTATGGGCTGTCCTTTTCCAATCACAAATTGCTGGATCACCTGGGAAACGCCCGCGTCCTCGATCGGGCCCGTGACGAGTTTGGCGACCTTCTTCAGGGCTTCCGGGGCACCGCCCATCGCCACCCCGAAGCCGGCCCAGCCCACCAGATCCAGGTCATTGAGGTTGTCCCCGATGGCACACACCTCCGCCTGAGGGACGCCGAGGCGCTCGGCAACCATCGCGAGCGCGCGGGCCTTGGAAACTTGCAGGTCGACGACTTCAACGAACCAATCGAGCGACCGGGTCACTCGAGCCGTGCCGTGCATCCATGCCTCGAGCTCGCCCATCCGGGCGGGGACTTCATTTGGATCGAGGTCGACGAGCACCAGCTTCGTGGCCTCCTGGTGAACCCATTTGGACAGCGGTCCAACGACCTCGTATGGAACCAGCGCCACCCGGGAGTAGAGGTCGGCCTCGGGCCGGGCCCGAGCGGTGTAGACGACCTCGTCGACGTAGGCGTTGACATGCCAATCCCTGGGTTCGGCAAGAGCGAGGACGCGTTTTTGCAGCTCGACGCTTAGCTCGCAGCGATACCAGACCTCCTCACTCGCGATATCCCGCACAACCGCCCCCTGGTAATTGATGATCGGGCCGTTGAGGCCAAGCGGCTCGGCATATCGGAGCGACGATTTGAACATCCGCCCAGTGGCCAGGACGACCGACACGCCGGCCGCCGCGGCCGCCTTCACGGCAGCGATATCGCGGGGGTCCATCTGAAGCTGGTGGTTGACCAGCGTGCCATCGAGGTCGATGGCCAGCAGCCTGATCTTCACTCAGCGGCGAACAGCGAGCGCGTCCGGATTGACCAGATTGGGCGGTGTCTTGCCTTCGACCGCTGCGATCAGATTCTTGGCCGCAGTTTCCGCCATCGCAGCTCGCGCCGTCACTGTTGCGCTCCCCAGATGCGGTACGAGGACGGCATTCCAGCAGCCAGTCAGCCCCGGTTCGGTCTTTGGCTCGTGCTCGTAGACGTCGAGGCCGGCGCCCTTGATCCAGCCTTCCTTCAACGCCCGAACCAGCGCCTTCTCGTCCACGATCGGTCCGCGGGCCGCATTAATAAGGTAGTGTTCCCGGCCCATCAGCTTGAGCTCGCGTTCGCCGATCAGGTGCCGGGTCTGATCGTTCAGGTCGGCATGGATCGTCACGAAATCGGCCTTCCGGAGCAGCTCGTCGAGCGGCACGAATTGCGCACTGAATTGCGATTCGACTTCAGGATTGGCCCGGCGAGCATCCGTGTACAGAATCGACATGTTGAAGCCCAGGCCGCGTCGCGCCACTGCCTGGCCGATCCGGCCAAAGCCGATAAGGCCCAGCACCCGTCCGTAGACGTCGCTCCCGAGCAGGAGATCCGCCTTCCAGCCCTTGAACTTGCCCTCGCGCAGAAAGCGATCGGACTCAACGACGCGCCGGGCCACTGCGAGCAGGAGGGCAAATGCCAGGTCGGCCGTCGCATCAGTCAGCACCCCGGGCGTGTTGGTGACGAGAATGCCCCTGCGGGTTGCCGCCACGAGGTCGACGTTGTTGTAGCCGACCGCATAGTTGGCGATCACGCGAAGCTGTGGCGCAGCGGCCATGATGTCGTCGGTGATGGGTACGTTGACCATGCCAATGATGCCGATCGGGTCGGTCTCCGAGATGTGTCGCTTCAGCGTTTCGGGCGGCATCCCCTCAGCCTCCAGCATCGTCACCTGGAACCGCTCCTGGAGCAGGTCGATCCCCGGTGACGGCAGCGGCAGCGTGACGAAGACCGCACTCACGCCGGCCGCCTGACACGAAGGTCGAGCAGCATGACTTCCATCGCCAGCCGAGGATTCACGTTCTCATCGATCAGGAGCTGCGTGCGCTGCGCTGCCGCAAGCGAAGCGCGGACGTGATCGCGAGGCACCCGGGCAACCCAGCCGGTGAGCGCGGCCCGGCGATCGGCGGGCATCGGATTCAAGATCCCCGCCTGCTCGAGCATGGCGTCTCGCAGGAACGCCGTAAAACCGCGCAGTGCATCGGATGCCACCAGCCGCATGTCCGCCTGGGGACCCTGGCCGAAGCGCGAAGCATAGGTCAGGACGCCATCGACGTCCTCGAACGCGAGGCTGGCGAGCTCTTGCGCCCAGCGATCCATCCGTTCGACCCACGCCCGGTCTGCCAGGGCGCGAACCGCCCATCCCGGACGCCCGTGCGCCAGTCCCGCCAGCGCCTCTGCCGCTTCGGGATCAACCTGCCGGCCGGCTATGAAGCCAGCCAGGGCGGAGCGGCCGATGGGCGATAAGCCAATGGCCTGGCAGCGCGAGAGACAGGTCGGCAGCAGGTGATCGGGATAGGCGGTGGTCAAGAACAGCACGGTGTTCGGCGGTGGCTCTTCGAGCGTCTTCAGCAAGCAATTCTGTGCCGCCTCTGTCATCCGTTCCGCGTTGGCCAGCAGGGCCACCCGGGACGACGCGATGAAGGGCTTGAGGCTCAGAAACTGTTGCAGGGATTGATCGTGGGCCTGGGCGCCACGCTCGGGGTGGAAGCGAATCTCATCGATGCTGATGGCTTCGGGCCGGTCATCCTCCCAGTAATCCGGATGGATCTCGAGACGGGACGGCTGCCCTTCGCCCAGCAGAAGTTCCTCGGCCAGCGCCCGAGCGAGCGCCGCCTTACCGATCCCTTCTTCGCCGGTCAGGCAGTAGGCATGGGCGAGCCGCCCGGTTCGCTGGTGCGCCTGCAGGATACCGATCGCACGCTGGTGACCGGCGATCCGTGCAAAACCTCGCGCAACAGTTTCGGACCCCGTCGACGTGCGACGCATACGAGAAGCTGGCATCTCGCCCACCTTAACAACTCTTTCCTTGACGCTGTCTCGACGCCAGTCCTAATCTGTGGGCGTTTCCGACAGCGAAGCTGTCATCTTTGTCAATCGGTCGCCGCTCACGTCACGCTCTACGTCAAAGCCAATGGATGCGGAACACACCGAAAAACAAGACAAGATCAGGGAGCTGCAGGCGGTAGTCGCCGGGGCCAGAAAAGGCATCAACGAATGCCGCTACAAAACCGAGTGCGAGTTCGCCAGCGCCTGCCCCGCCACCTGCTGAGGGCGCTTCGCTAAAGCCCTCGCCGTAACCCTCCCCCACAGGGGGAGGGGAATTGCCTGCCTGGGCGCGCAAGACTCGTTATTGGCGCCTGTTATAATCCATAAAGCTTTCTTTATATGGCGTCCTCGGCCCTGCTCTCCAACCCTTCGCTCCGCGAGTTCCGCGCCCATTACCAGGCGCTGGCCAGCGTCACACGCCTGCGCATCCTGCAGTTCCTGGCGGGCATCCCGGAGATCAGCGTGCTCGAGCTGGCCGACGCGATCGGCATCAGCCAGCCGCGCTTGAGCTGGCACCTGCGAATGCTGCGGCGCGGCCACCTGGTGCGCGCCAACCGCGTGGGCCGGGCCGTCTATTACTCCTTGAATCGCGAGGGCATCCATGCCTTTCAACGGGAACTGACAACCCTGATCGCGCCCCGACCACGAGTTCGGGCGCTGCAACACGAATGGAGCGAGGTGTAAAAAGCGATGGCAACAAAGAACGGCAATCGACAAGATGGGCGACACAACGGACGGGCTCGCACGACCGCGGTGCGGAGCGATTCCCGTTCACGACGCAAGGTCCGGGTGGCGATCCTGGGCGTGGGAAACTGCGCCTCGTCGCTGGTCCAGGGCGTGGAGTACTACCGCAATGCCAAACCCGGTGACTCGATCCCCGGCCTGATGCACGTCGACCTGGGCGGTTATCACATCCGCGACATCGAGTTCTCGGCCGCCTTCGACATCGACAAGGATAAGGTGGGCAAGGACCTCTCCGAAGCGATCTTCTCCGGGCACAACAACACCGTGAAGTTCGCGGAGGTGCCCCACCTGGGCGTGAAAGTCGAGCGCGGCATGACGCACGACGGGCTCGGCAAGTACCTCTCCGAGATCATCACCAAGGCCCCCGGTCCGACCGCGGATATCGTTGGCATCCTCAAGCAGACCAAGACGGATGTCGTGGTCAACTACCTGCCCGTGGGCAGCGAGGAGGCGGTCAAGTGGTACGCCGAGCAGGTGCTCGACGCCGGCTGCGCCTTCGTCAACTGCATGCCGGTCTTCCTCGCGCGGGAGCCATACTGGCGGGGCCGTTTCGAGAAGGCCGGGATCCCGATCATCGGCGACGACATCAAGTCCCAGGTGGGCGCGACCATCGTCCACCGCGTCCTCACCCGGCTCTTCGAGGACCGGGGCGTCAAACTGGAGCGAACCTATCAGCTGAACTTTGGCGGCAACACCGACTTCCTCAACATGCTGGAACGCGAGCGGTTGGTCTCGAAGAAGATCTCGAAGACGAACAGCGTCAAGTCGCAGATGAAAGCGGATATCGGCGCCGACAATATCCATATCGGTCCATCCGACTACGTCCCCTGGCTGGGTGACCGGAAGTGGGCCTACATCCGGCTCGAAGGCCGCTCCTTCGGCGACGTGCCGCTCAATGTCGAGCTCAAGCTCGAGGTCTGGGACTCGCCAAACTCCGCCGGAGTCGTGATCGACGCCATCCGGTGCTGCAAGCTCGGCCTCGACCGTAAGCTGGGCGGCGCGCTCGACGCACCGTCCTCCTACTTCATGAAGTCGCCACCCCAGCAGTACACCGATGGAGTCGCCCACCAGCTGACCGAGGCCTTCATCGCAGGAACCGCCGTCGACGGCGAACAACCGGCAACCGCCCCGACGCCGGCGGCCCGGGAAGAGATCGCGCGCCGCTGATGCTCCTGCCTCGGCTGTTCAGGCTGGGGAACTGGGTCACACGAATATTGCCGCCAGCGGTTCGCTATCCGCTGGCGGCGCTCACCGGGCGCTGTGTATTTTTCGTCATGCCGCGCCGCCGCCGGATCGCGTTCGAGAACTTTGCCCAGGTCCTCGGCTTGCCGGCGGACGATCCGAAGGTCAGGCGCACGGCGCGGCACGCCTTTGGCAACTACTTCAAGATGTTCGCGGACTTCATGCTGATGTACAGCCTCAAGCCGGACGAGATCCGGCGCATGGTCCGGCCCGCTGGACGCGAGCGCATCGACCGCGTGCTGGCCGAGGGCAAGGGTGCGATCGTCGTGACGGCGCACGTCTCCAACTGGGACATCCTGGCCGCGGCCTCCGCCGTCTATGGCTATCCGATCAGCGCGGTCACCAACGAGCTGCCCAGCGGCGGGCTCAACGAGCTGGTCATCGCCTCGCGCGAGCGCATCGGGATGAAGATGATCCGGCTGGGGCCCGGGAGCCTTCGCCAGATCCTCAAGGCACTGGCGCGAAACGAGTTGGTGGCGCTGGCCAGCGACCTGTACAGTGGTGACCGTGGCGTCCGGGTGCCATTCTTCAACCGGCCGGCGGTCTTCCCTTCCGGTCCAGCGGCGATTGCGTTGAAGACCGGCGCCCCCATTCTGCCGGTGTGGGCCCGTCGCCGCCCTGACAACCTCTATATCGCCGAGATTGAAGAGCCGATCGAGGTGAGCCGCACCGGCGACACGACCCGCGACATCCAGGTCACCACCGAGCGGATCGTCCAGTTCTTCGAACGCATCATCCGCCGCGAACCAGACCAATGGCTGGTCTTTCTGCCGGTCTGGCGGCTCGATCAACAGGCCCAGCCGCCAGCCTCACCGATGCAGACGGTGCTGGATCCGTCGTGATCACCTACGTCGGGTTCCGGGTGATCGAAGCCGTGATCGCTCGTTTGCCCCGACGTTTTGCCTATGCCCTCGGCGTGATCGTCAGCACGCTGGCGTTTCCGCTCCTGTCTCGCCAGCGACGGGCACTGGAAGCGAATCTGCAGCACGTGTTCCCCGAAATGCCCTCGCCGGTCATCCGGAAGCTGGCCTGGCGCAACTGGCTCAACTACTGCAAGGCCTGGATCGACTTCTTCAAGATCCCGCGGATGGACAAGGCGCGCCTCGGCAGCCTGCTCACGCCCATCGGCCTCGAACATCTCGACCGGGCGGTAGCCGCCGACCGCGGGGTAATCGTCGTCGCTCCGCACATGGGGTCGTGGGAACTGGCCGCGGCCAGCTGGGCCGCCACCTTCGGTGAGATCGGCGTGATGGTCGAGCAGATCGAACCCCGCCGTCTATTCGAGCATGTCTCCGCCTTACGTTCGCGGATGAAGCTCAAGGTCATCCCGTTGAGCCGCACCGGTGCCCGCGACATCATGCGCATGCTCAAGGACCGCCATCTGGTGGTACTGGCGATGGACCGCGACATTCTGAACTCCGGCCAGCGGTTCCGGTTCTTCGGTCGCCTCGCGTCCTTCCCGACCGGACCGGTCGAGATCGCGTTAAAGACGGGCGCCCCCATCCTGCCCGCCTTTTGCATTCGAGACCGAAGGGACGCCTACGTCGCCATCGGCGAGCCACCGCTCTTCCTCACTCCGAGTGAAGATCACGCCGCGGATGTTCGAGGTGCCATGGAAGAGATCCTGGCAACGTTTGAACGGTATATAAAGAGGTATCCGGACCAGTGGCACGTGCTCGAGCCAATCTGGCCGAAAGAGCCCGTCGTCCCGGCCGTCACCATTCCGTCACCGCCGGCGAAAGCCACTGTGGGCGATTAAGGAGGATCTCGTGGGCAAAGCCGACTTTCACATGCACACGTCCCTGAACGATGGGACCGCCACGGTTCGGGAGGTGCTGAATTACGTCCGGGACCGGACCGACCTGGACGTCATTGCTATCACCGACCACGACCGGTTGACCGGCAGCTACGAAGCCATGGAGCTCGCCAACGAGTACCGGTTCCAGATCTTCATCGGCTCGGAGATCACCACGCTGCACGGGCATCTTCTGGCGCTGTTCATCGAGAAGCCGATCCCGATGTGGCGGCCGCTGGATTGGACGATCGGCAAGATCCACGAGCAGGGTGGCCTGGCGATCGCCGTGCATCCGTTTTCGATGCTCACCCGCAGCATCGGCTACCGCTCCTTCGAGGGCATCATGAAGCATCCCTCGGCCGAGATCTACTTCGACGCGGTGGAAACGTTCAATCCGTCGGTGGCCGGCCGCACCTGCGCGGCCAAGATCGACCGGCTCAACAAGACGCGGTTTCATCTGCCCGAGGTGGGCTGCTCCGACAGCCATCACCTGGAAGGCATCGGCACCGGCTACACGACCTTCCCGGGCAAGACCTCGCAGGACATGAAGAAAGCGATTCTGGCCAACCAGACGAGGGCCCACGGTGAGTACTGGGATTTCCTGACGCATCGACGGATCGCCCAGCTGAAGTTTCAGCGCATCGGCCGGAACTGGGCCCGGATGGGCCGCTCGGCGGTGCGCGCGTTCTCCCGAGGCTAATCGGGGCAGATGAGGGGAAGCTTGGGAAGGCCGGCGCAGCCATGAAGATCGCCATGATCTCCGCCTACGACTACGCGCATCCGGGTGGCGTGAGCGAACACGTCCGCTATCTCGCTGCCGGGCTCCGGCGACGCGGCCACGATGTCACCGTGCTCGCTCCCTGCTCAGACCGGGAGTTCTGCGACCGCGAAACGGACTTCATCCGCGTCGGACGGCCGTTTCCCATCCCGATGCATGGGTCGGTGGCGCGGATCACGGTCAGCCTGCACCTCACCAACCGGATCAAGCACCTGGTGCGTGACAGCGACTTCGACGTTATCCACTACCACGAACCCCTCATGCCGGTGCTGCCACTCACGGCGCTGCGCTTTTCCCGGACGATCAACGTCGGAACCTTCCATGCCTTCGCCCGCTCCAACATCGGGTACTACTACGGCAAGCCACTGCTCAAGCGCTACGTCCGCCGGTTGCATACCCGGATCGCGGTCTCCAACCCGGCGCGAGAGTTCGTGCGGCATTATTTCCCAGGCGATTATCGCGTGATTCCCAACGGCATCGACGTCCGTCGCTTCCAGAATCAGCCGCCCTATGCCGAGCTTCGGGATGGGATGTGCAATCTCCTCTTCGTCGGTCGACTCGAATACCGCAAGGGACTGGGCTATCTGTTGCGCGCCTTCGCCCAGCTGAAGCCGCAGTTCCCCAACCTTCGCCTGATCATCGTTGGCGACGGACCACTCCGCCGCTGGTACAGCAATTTCGTCAGCCGGAAGCAGCTCGAGGATGTGATCATGGCGGGATACATCCCCGCCGACGAGCTGCCCCGTTACTACGCCAGCGCCGATATTTTCTGCTCGCCGGCCACGGGCGACGAGAGCTTCGGCATCGTCCTGCTCGAGGCGATGGCCTCGGGGAAGCCGATCGTGGCGACCAGCATCGATGGCTTTCGCGAGGTCGTGACCCACGGGCGCGATGGCTTGCTGGTCGAGCGAAAGAGCCGCCGCCAGCTCGCCTACGCGCTGCAGACCCTGATCAGCAATCCGGGCCTGAGACGGCAGATGGGCGAGGCCGGACTGGTCACCGCGCAGCAGTACGACTGGGAACGCGTCATCGACCGGGTGACCGACGTCTACCAGCAGGCCATTGATTCGGCGCAGCCCGCGCCGTCCGTGCGGCTCACACCCAGCTTGAGCCCGCGCTGATGTTTACCCAAAAATTCCAGGCCTGGGTGAGGCGATGGGCGGAACGCGCCGTCGGCGTGTTTCGCGATTCGCCGATCACGCCCAACATGCTGACGCTCTTCGGCCTGGTGATCACCGGCGTTGGCGCCCTCCTGGTCGCCACCGGCCACCTGCTTACCGGTGGCCTGGTGCTGGCCTTCGCCGGCTTCTTCGACATCTTCGACGGCGCGCTGGCCCGGGCCGCGGGAAAGGTCTACCGCTATGGTGCGTTCCTCGATTCGACCGTCGACCGCTACTCCGAGGGCGTGGTCTACCTGGGCATCCTGATCTATTTCCTCGACCAGCACGATGGACTCCGGCCGATCATCGTGCTGATCGCCCTGGCCGGATCCTTCCTGGTGAGCTACGTTCGGGCGCGAGCCCAGAGCCTCGGCTTCACCTGCGACGTCGGCATTCTCGCCCGGCCGGAGCGAGTGGTCATCATCGTCGCCGGGCTCCTGCTCGAATCGTTCCACCTGAACATTGGGGTGTCGCCACTGACGCTGGCGCTGTTGATCCTCGCGGTCGGCACCAACTTCACCGCGGTGCAGCGGGTTTGGGTTGTCTGGCAGCAGAATCGGGAAGAATTGCGGGCGCTCCGGGGACCGGCACCAGCGGCCTCGGCAGAAACCGCGGCCCCGGCACCTTCCCAGCCCGTCCGGACGGCCATGCGCCGGTTTTTTGAAAACCTGGGCAAGACTTGACCGGCGGTTGTGCGCGGCGAGCTGACGCTCGCTAATCAACTATCATTTCGGCGTGCAGGTGGCGATCTACGCCGATCGCGATCCCGGCGGGAAGAAGCTCATTGCGACCCTGCAACGCCGCCTGAAGAACGAAGAGATCCGCGCCTGGCAGGTGCAGAAGAAATCCCCGCTGACCCTGGTGCACTCGGGTGACCGCTACACGAAGATCCGGGTGGCCTTTGTCCCGGCCGGCACGCCCACCTTCCGGCGCGCCGCAAACGCCGGCAGGCTGGGCGCCTTTCGCAACCCGGAACCGACGCTGCTGGCGACCATCTCGGATGGGCCTTCGTCCGACCGGGTGCT
>DASTJZ010000002.1:0-24590 GCA_035716185.1 Candidatus Dormiibacterota bacterium | reverse complement strand
GGGTCGTAGAAACTCTCACCCGAACAGCCGGCGACTCCATCTTCGAGAGTTGGCTACAGAATCTCGACGACATTAGCCGGGCGCGATTTGATCTATTCCTAGATTTTGCGGCCCAGGCTATGGCGCCAGAAATAGACTCGCCCGCGGATCGCGATGCAGCGTAACGGAACACCGGATTGGATAGCCCAGTGATAAATCACTCAACCAAAACTGGCCTCGCCTTCGGCCGATAGCTTGCCTTCGCGCCGGAGCCCAATTACGATGCGCGCATGAGAACGCTGCGCGCGCGAGACCTACCTGAAATCGCCGTCAAATTTCTCCGGATGAGCGATGCTCCGAACCAGTCGCCGGAGAACTCTCTCGAGGGTCAGGACTGGGGCATCGATGAAGGGATTGTCAGAAATGCCAGCCATCCCCTGTTCGGGGTAAAGCTGATCCATACGTTCCGCTTGCTCCACGCGTCCCATCGAGGATTAAGAGGCGTGGACGTTTTTGACGAAATGATTCGGTGGGCTCGCGACGGACGGTTCAAGTACATCCTTGTTGACAAGTACGACAGGTTTGGCCGGAACCTTCGCGAGGCCGTCACCGTCGAGGACGAGCTAAACAAGCTTGGCGTTTACATCGTCTCGGCGAAAGAGCAGTTCGATCAACGCCAACCTGCCGGATGGTTGGCGAAGACGCTTATGCAGATGCTCGCCGATTTCTACAGTCGAAACCTTGCGACGGAGACTCGTAAAGGTATGCGAGCCAAGTTAGAGCGCGGCGAGTGGGCCTGGGCTGCGCCGTTGGGATACAGACATCCTGGCCGGCGCACTGAACGCGGACGTGCCATAAGCATTCTGGAGGAAGATCCGATCACGGGACCACGAATCCGCTGGGCGTGGGAGGAGTTCGCAACAGGAAGGTACACGCTGGACCAATGGGTAATCGCGTGGAACACCCGCGAGGCAGTGGAGCCGACCGGTAAGCGTCTCGCCCGGTCCGCGTGGCTTGGCCTCTTCCGTAACCAACTCTATGCCGGGAAGATGCTCACGCGGCTGTTTCCGGCGGAAGAGTTCGAAGCCCACGAAGAGATGCCAAGACTGGTCAGTCAGCTGACCTTTGACAGAGTTCAAAAGCTACTAGACGCCCGCACGAGTCATAAGCAGCAACACCACATCTACGACTACCCATTGGGTGACGTCTTGTGGAGCCACGAGGCGAACTGCAGTTTTTATGGCGAGACCCATCCGAAGAAGAAGGCCTCCTACTACAGAACCAAGGCGAAGGTCCGCGGTCGATTGATCTACCTAGGCCAGAAAGGCGTCGAGAGCGAGTTCCGTCGATTGCTTGCGAGAATCGAGCTCCAGCCGGACCTGGCTGAGGGATGCAAGAACCAACTCCTGGACCGACTGAAGGGACGCATCCCGGGCCAACGAGAGGCCGAGGCGCAGAAACTTAGAACGCAGCTTCGTCGCCTGGAAGAAAAGGCGAAAACTCTAATCCGGCTGCACACCAATGACGATATCTCGTACGAGGAGTTCAGGGGCGAACGGTCACTCAACGAAGCGGCTCAGCGTGAGGTCCGCGAGCGACTAAACCACGTCACGGCCGGGTTTGACAAGGAGGAGCGCGATGTCAGGATGGGACTCGGGATCCTCTCCAACCTTGGCGTGATCTGGGACCGGTGCGGAACGGTCCAGCAGCGTCGGCAGTTCGCAAAACTCCTGTTCTCCAGGGTGACGGTCGACGGGAACTCTCGGCTGCGCGGGTGGGCTCTTAATAATCCTTTTCAGCAGCTTTTCGAATTCGCCCAGCCCGGTTCAAAACTTGTTTTGAGTGGTGTCCCCGACAGGATTTGAACCTGTGCTCCCGGCTCCGGAGGCCGGTGCTCTATCCAGGCTGAGCTACGGGGACACAGCGGAACTCGATTATAGGAACCGCCACGAGTGGGTCAGGAACTCGCGACCGAGCTTACGGATTCCGTTACAGACGTCACCCTGTTGATGGACCTGGCTTCATAAGCTGACTGCAGAACAGGCCGGCGGAGCGAGCTGTCTGTTCTCGGAGGTGGCATCATGCGGCGCTTCCTCAGCCCCTGGACACTGCTCGCCATCGCGGCAGCAGTTCTGGCCTGCGCCGAAGTCTGGCCGAACGCGACGTAGACCTGGACTTTTCATGTCAAGCGTTGGCGGTTAGACTGTAGGCCATGCTTACCAAGCGGCGCCCCGGGCGTCCGGCGACGGACCACCCCAGGGCGCCGTCGGCTCTCGGGAAGCGAATCCGCCAGGCACGCCACGCACTGGGGCTCAGCCTGGCCGCGGTCGCCGGCAACGACTTCAGCCGGGCCTTCCTCAACCAGGTCGAGCTCGGCCGCGCCCAGCCGTCCATGCAAACGCTGCGCATCATCGCCCAGCGGCTCCAACAGCCGATCGAGTATTTTCTCCAGGATCCCGGTGACTCTATTGCCGCCATCGAGCTGGCGATTGCCGAGGCGGAGATCGATCTCTATCGTGGTGGGGCGGCGCGGGCCCAGGCGCTGATGGCCCGGCTGCTCGAACGACCGATTCCCCTCGAGCTTCGCACCCAGGCCCAGCTGGTCCTGGCCGCTGCTTACCTCAAGCAAGGCCAGCCGCTGGAGGCGAAGCCGATCCTCGAGGAAGCGATTGCCGCCGCGGAGCGCGCCCAGTGGCACCAGCTGCTGGTCGACCTGTACGACCGGATGGGCAGCGTCTTCTACCTGCAGCGGCGGGCGCCCACCGCTTCCCAGTGGTTCGAGAAGGCGCTCGAACGGTATGAATCGGCCGGCGTCATCGATCCCGTGCTCAAGGCTCGCGTCCTTGGCCACCGGGCGAACCTGTATTACGTCGCCGGCCAGCCGGTTGAGGCGATTGCGGCCTATGAAGGCGCGATCAGCTCGGCGGAGCAGGTCCTGGACATGCCGGCCCTGGCCGGGATTTACGAGGGGCTCGCCCTCTCCTTCCAGCAAACCGGGCAGTA
The DNA here is from genome assembly GCA_035716185.1 of Candidatus Dormiibacterota bacterium. Taxonomy (GTDB): domain Bacteria; phylum Chloroflexota; class Dormibacteria; order CF-121; family CF-121; genus CF-13. The sequence goes on along the minus strand of DASTJZ010000002.1, from coordinate 21,608 downwards.
TGGCCGCGCGCTCGCCTATGCCCAGAAAGGGTTGCGCATCTTCGAGACGTTGGACGATGTCCGGATGGCCGCGCAGCTGCGGCTGAACATGGGCGACATGCTCTTGCAGCAAGGTCGAACCGTCGAGGCCGAGCGCCTCTTCACCGAGGGCGCCGAACGGCTGCGTGGCATTGGCGACCGCGAGCTGCTTCCCCACCTGGTGACGGGTATGGCTGAGTCCGCTCTCGAGCGCCATGACCTCGAGCTGGCGAGCGACCGCAGCGATGAGTCCCTCGACCTCGCCAGCCGGTCGAGCGATCCACTGGCGACGGTCGCCTGTCACCGCGTGGCCGGGCGCATCTCGCACGCTCGGGGCCGCCCTGAGGCCGGCCACCGCCACTTCGAACGCGCGCTCGAGGTGGCGGCCGGGATCGACAATCCCGACCTTCGCGCCCGCGTGACCTACGACTTCGCTCGTGCCCTCGAGGCCGAAGGCGACGCGGCCGGCGCGGCGTTGCGGTTTCGGCAGGCGTACGAGGCCGGACGGGGGACATCCGCCGTCTCCGCAGCGTCAACCGAAGCTCGGCCTTGAGTAAGTGCCACTTGACAGCGGTTCCGGACTACGGCATAATTCCGAGCACGGAAGGTGGTGTCGTTCGGAAGAACGATCCCCCCGCCACCCTCCGCTTTCGTAGTGCCAAAATCTTTGGTTCGCGACAGCTTGTGCGTTAGACTGGTCACGAACAGTCAAGGGGGATTCAGTGGATGGATATTCGCGAAAGGTGGGGGCCAGGCTGCGCAGCCTTCGAAAACAGCGCGGCCTCACGCTGCAGCAGGTCGAGGTCCTTTCGAACAAACGCCTGAAGGGTTCCCTCCTCGCCGCCTACGAGCGCGGCGACCGAAATATCTCCGTCACCCGGCTGCACCAGATCGCCACGCTCTACAGCGTCCCGGTCAACCAGCTGCTTCCGGAGGACGTCGAAGGCGCCGGTGAGCCGGCGCTTCCGCCCAAGCTCGCCATCGATCTCGGCCAGCTGCAGGGTCTCCCCGACCGCCAGGGCTCGATCCTCTCTCGCCACGTGGCCCGCCTACAGCAGCAGCGGCATGACTACAACACACCGGTCTTGACCTTCCGCAACGACGACCTCGAACAACTTGCGGCGGCCTACAAGACCACCCCCGAAATCCTTCGTCGCTCGCTGCAGGAATGGGGCGTGTTCCGGACGGGCGAGGCGCCCTCTTCAACCTCGCAGCGGCCGGAGATCGAGACCGAGGCGGAGCCGCCGGCAGAATCCGAGGAACAGACCTCCTAGAAGGGAATTTCCCCCTGGGGCGGCGGCGACACGTCGGGCCGTTGCGCCCGCAATTCGGCCACGGTCGCCGGATGCGGCGGCTCGTCCTCCGCAGCCTCCTCTCGCACGGGTAGGCTCTCGATCTTCTGGCGCGCCTCCTCCAGCTTGCGTTCGCAAAGCTCGAGGTATTCCCGGCCCCTGGCGACGGCCGCGATCGCTTCTTCGAGGCTGAGCTTGCCGTCTTCCAGCGACCGCAAGGTCGCATCCAGCTGGGCGAGCGCCTGTTCGTAGGTCAGCGAGGTGTCGACCGTCATGGCTCAGTCCGGTCGACGGTGGCCTCGAGATGACCGGCTGACAGCACCACCTTGATCGGTTGGCCGGCTTCGGCCTGGCTCGCTTCGCGGATGATGCCACCGCCCATCGGATCCAGACAGATGCTGTAGCCGCGCTTCAGCGTCTCCTGTGGCCCGAGCGCCGTCAGCCGCGCCTTGCGGCTTTGCAGCGCGCTCTGCCGCTCGCGAAGACCGCGGATGCTCAGCCCGAGCAGCCGCTCGCGAACCCGGTCCGCCTCCGCCCGTCCGGTCGCGATGCGCAGCGCCGTGAGGTCGCGGCCGCGCGCGAGCCGTCGGCGGCATTCCTCGAGTGAGCGCTCGCGCCGGCGCAGCACCTCGCGAGGGTCCCGCTGTCGCAGCATGCCGGCCAGGGTCGCGATCCGTTCCCGCCGGCGGGCCAGCGCATCGACGGCGTGCCGCTGCAGCGCGAGGCGGCGCTGCTGGAGCTGGTGATCGGGCGGGATCAGCGCGGTGCGGCCGGCTCGCTGCAACCGCTGCCGGCGCTCATCGAGCTGTCGCCAGAGATCCGCCTTTTTCGGGACTACGAGCTCCGCCGCAGCGGTCGGGGTTCTCGCCTCCCGGTCTGCCACCAGGTCGGCAAGCGTCCGATCTGAGGTATGGCCGAGCGCCGTGATCACCGGAATCCGCATCGCCTGGATGGCGCGCACCACCGCTTCCTGGTTGAAGGCCATCAGCTCCTCGAAGCTGCCCCCGCCGCGGGCCACGATCACCACGTCGGCCAGCTGGTCTCGATCGCACTGGCCAAGGGCGGCGACCAGGCTTCGCTGCGACGCGGTTCCCTGGACCAGGGCCGGATAGAGCGCCAGCCGCATGTTGGGAAAGCGTTCCCAGATGGTCTGCTGCAGGTCGTGGATGACCGCCCCGCTGGGGGAGGTGATGAAGGCGATGCAGCGCGGCAGGAACGGCAGCGCCCGCTTTCGCTGCGGAGCAAAGGCGCCCTCGGCCTCCAGCTTGCGCTTCAGCTGCTCGATCGCGGCTCGGACTTTGCCGGCGCCGTCGTAGTCGAGCTTGCTGACCACGAGGTTGACCCGGCCGTAACCGGCGTGATAGTCAACCTGTGCGGTGATCACGAGCTCCTGGCCGTTCTCCGGCAGGATCGGGAGGCGCCGCGCGGTGCTGCTGAACACCACCGCGTTGATGGCGGCGGCCGCATCCTTCAGCGTGAACCAGACGTGGCCGCTGCGAAGGGTGACGCCGCTGACCTCGCCCTTGACCAGCACGCTCTGAAAGCGGCCGGCCAGCAGGTCATGGATCCGAGTGTTGAGCTCGAGCACCGTCAGCGGCCTGACCGCCGGCTGCTGTTGCACCGCCATCAGGGCACCGCCTCCGCCAGGCTGGTGTCCTGCCGGTACAGTGCGCGTTCGACGGCACGTCGCAGGGGCTCGGCGTGGGTCGGGTCATCGGTGAAGACCCGCACCAGCGTGGTACGGATCGGGAGGCGGCGAAAGAGATCGGCCACCGCGCTGCGCTCGATCGCGCGGCTGACCGGGTTATAGATGTTGACCGGAAAGGGATCGTTGAACGGATTCTGCGGTCGAGGATCGACCGATGCCAGGTCAACCTCGAACGACACGTTCGCCAGCGAAGCCGGCAGCGCCTCGCGGATGCGCCGGACGTAGTCGGCCGGCTCCGGATGGATGTAGAGCTCGTCGAGATTCGAGAACTCGTAGTAATCCTCGAAAATCAGGCGCCATTTCAGCTCGCGGCGCACGATCCGGTCCCACTCCTGTGAGAGCTGAGCGGCCCGGCCCCCCTGCTGGCGCCAGCCGTCGACGGTGTCGATCAGCGACCAATCGGTGAGCGCCTGGTAGGCCTCGAGATGATCCAGCGGGTTGCCTGGAAGCATTCGCTCGATCGTCTCGCGGAAGATCTCGCGCATGTGCAGATCGATGCGACGAACGGTCCGGTGGTAATAGATGTTGTTGTAGAGATAGAGCCGGGCATTCAGGAACAGCAGCAGCGCCTGGGCCCCGTGCTGATGGAGCAGCATCCCCTCGCGGTCGAGGAATGAGTAGTGCAGCAGGCGCTCGATGTCGACCGGCCCCACCTTGACGCCACACATGTAGGCGTCGCGCGGCACATAGTCCAGGTTGTCCGCCGTGTACATCCCGTTGAGCACCGGCTTCAGCGCCAGCACCCACGCCGGCGCGGGCGCACCGGGCACTTCGGTTTCGGCAATCAGCTCGGCGATCCAGCGCGGGTCGATCCGCTCTCCAGCTGCAAATGGGCCGCTGGGGCTGGCCTCGAGGGCCGCAATGATCGGGGCCAGCTCCCCCAGGATCAGCGCCCGGCCGATCACCTCGTGGTCAATGCCAAAGCGGTCGGCGTAGTTCTGATCGAAGAAATGCCCGAAGGGTCCGTGGCCCACGTCGTGGAGCAGTCCCGCCACCCGCAGGGTCTCCTCGACGCAGGATGCCGACGGAACGTCGGCGAACAACCTCTCCAGGTTTGCATAGAGCCCGCGCACCCACTCGCCACTGAGGTGCATCGCCCCCAGGGCGTGCTGGAAGCGCGAGTGCTCCCCGCCGGGAAACACCCACCACGCCGATTGCAGCTGGTGGATCCGGCGGAGCCGTTGCAGCCAGGCGTGATCGAGCAGGTCCTGTTCCGCGGCCGCGCTGCTGCCGTGCATGCGCTTGGTGATCTTGATGTAGCCATGGAGCGGGTCTGCCATCAGATTGACGGCGTCGTATTGCCGGGCCAGATCGCTCACGAGTTCGGCCATATTTTAGTTGGGGGTGACGGGAGTTCCCCGTCTGTACGATGGGCACGATGGAAAAGGCCGTCATCGTCGACGCGCTGCGCACCCCGATCGGCCGTTACGCCAGCGCCCTCAAAGACGTCCGCGCCGATGACCTGGCGGCGCTCGTGGTCGCCGAGGCGGTGCGGCGCAACCAGCTCGACCCAACCACGATCGAGGACGTCTATTTCGGCGATGCCAACCAGGCGGGCGAGGACAACCGCAACGTGGCCCGAATGGCGGTGCTGCTCGCCGGCCTCCCGGTCGAGATCCCGGCGGCAACGATGAACCGCCTCTGCGGTTCGGGCATGCAGGCGGTGGTGGCCGCCACCCGCGAGATCGAGACCGGAAACGGTGTGTGCTTTCTCGCCGGTGGGGTCGAAAGCATGACCCGGGCACCCTACATCCTGGAAAAGCCGCAACGGGAGTTCGCTCGTGGGGCACTGACCGTCCACGACAGCACCATTGGCTGGCGGATGGTCAATCCGCGGCTCGCCGAGAAGTACCCACCGATCAGCCTGGGACAGACGGCCGAGGTGGTCGCCCGCCGCTATCAGATCAGCCGCGAGGAACAGGATCGCTGGGCGCTCGACAGCCACCGCAAGGCGCTGGCCGCGCAGGAAGCGTGTTATTTCCGTAATGAGCTGGTGCCGGTTGCGCTGGCAGAGGGCGCCACGTTTGAGAAGGACGAGGGACCCCGACGCGACACGACGCTCGAGAAGCTCGCCACGCTCAAGCCGGCCTTCGAAAAAGATGGGACGGTGACAGCGGGCAATTCATCGCCGCTCAACGACGGCGCCGCCTGCCTGGTGATGATGTCCGAGTCGCACGCGCAGCGGATCGGCGCTCAACCGATCGCCCGCGTGCTGGCCGCGGCCAGCGCCGGCGTCGATCCGTCCTGTATGGGCCTCGGTCCTATTCCCGCCTCGCGCAAGGCGCTGCAGCGCGCCGGGCTGAAGCCCAGCGAGCTCGACAGTATCGAGCTCAACGAGGCCTTTGCCTCGCAGGTCATCGCCTGCATTCGCGATCTCGAGCTCGACCCGGCTCGCGTCAACCCGAACGGGGGTGCGATCGCCCTCGGCCACCCGCTGGGCGCCAGCGGCGCGCGGCTGATCGCCACCCTGGTACATGACCTGGCGCGTCGGAAGCTGCGCTACGGACTCGCCACCATGTGCATCGGCGTCGGACAGGGAATCGCGACCGTCGTCGAGAACCTGAGAGCCTAGCTGCTTAGCTCTCTTCCTCGTCCTCGACGCCTTCCAGGGTCAGCATCAGCCCATCCTGGAGATCGTAGAGCGTGTCCATCGACTCCGCGATCGTCAGGTCCTCGAGCGCGCGGTTTGCCAGTGGGTGGTCCATTTCGATCGCCAGCCGCTGCACTCGCACGGCCAGGTCGGTGGGCAGCTGGGTTTCCTCGGCGACATTCAGCATCTCGAGCTCATCCAGCAACCGGTCCATCTGGCGAATCCGATTTCGGCGCGCATAGCGCAGCTCGCGTTCGGCTTGCCAGCGCTCCCGAAGCGCCGAAATCTGCACCGAGGTCTGCTCGATCATGCGCCCACCGCCGACAGTTCGAGCCATGCTTCTCGTTCCGTACATTACTTTCAAAGCTGGCATTGGTCAAGAACTCCGCACCGGGTTCGAGCTGATCTCCGTTCGCCCGGGCTACCTGCTCGTCCTCCTCTCCGCCCTGTCATTTGCGCTCGGAGGGAACGCTGCCAAAGCCCTCTTCAAGCTCGGCTTTTCACCGCTCCTGCTCGCGCAGCTGCGCATCTGGTGGGCCTTCGCCTGGCTCGTCATTTCACTCTTGGTGATCCGCCCCAGCCTGCTGCGGGTGCGGCGTGATCAGTTGCTGCCGCTGGCCGTGTTCGGTACCGTCGGACTGGCCGCCGTCCAGCTCAGCTACTACCTGACGATCGCCCGTCTCAACATCGCGGTTGCGCTGCTGGTCCAGTACCTTGGGCTGGTCGGCATCACGGCCTGGGAGCGTTACCATCGGCGCGAGGTCGTGGGCAGACAGGTGTGGATCGCACTGGTGATGGTGCTGGTGGGTGCATTCCTCGCCGTGGGTGCCTATCAGCCCGCACTGCTGCGGGTCAACCTTCCGGGTGTGCTGCTGGGCCTGCTGTCGGCCGTCTTCCTTGCCTTCTACATGCTGCGCGCTTCGACCCTGGCACGTCGCCTCGACACCTGGACCATCCTGGTCTATGGATTTGGGGCCGGCAGTCTCCTGTGGTTCGGCTACGACATCGTGACGCGTACCGGACTCCCGACCGATGGGCGCATCTGGGTGGCGATGGCGCTGATCGGCTTGCTGGGGACGTTGCTCGGACATGCCCTGTTCCTGGCGGCGGTCCGGACGATTCGCGCGTCGGCAGCGGGTATCGTCTCAACCGCCGAGCCGGTCTTCGCCGGCCTGATCGCGTTCCTGGTGTTCGGCGACCGGCTCCAGCCATTGCAGGTGCTCGGTGCCGCTGTCATCATCGCCGGCATCGTCACGGTGCAGGCGGCCACTCGGGACCTACTGGTCACCGCCCCCATCCCACAATGAGCGCCCTGGACATTCAGCGCGTCAGCCACTTGTTGCAGCTCGGCGAGATCCGCTGGTCGCTCCATTACGAAGCGGCCTGCGAGAGCACGCAGGACCTGGCGCGGGCGGCGGCGGCCGATGGGGTCGAGCAAGGCTGGGTGGTCGTCACCGATCTGCAGCGCCAGGGGCGCGGCCGGCAGGGACGGACGTGGATCGCTCCACCGGAGCAGGCGCTGCTGTTTTCGCTGGTCCTACGACCACCGATCGATGTGATTCCGCTGATGCCATTCCTCGTGGCCCTCTCGGTGGCCGGAGGCATCGAGCTTTCGACCGGCGCAGCCCCGGACCTCAAGTGGCCCAACGACGTGCTCCTGAACGCCAAGAAGCTGTCCGGGATCCTGCTCGAACGGCCGCCGGGCTCGGCGACCATCGCCGGCGTCGGGATCAACGTCAATCAGCCGGCGTCGGACCTGCCGGAAGGTGCCACCTCGCTGGCGGCAGAGCTCGACGCCACCGTCGAGCGCGAGCCACTGCTCGCCACCATCCTCAATGACCTGGCGAATGCCTACGACCGAGCCGATCGCGAGGGGGTGCGCTGGATCGTACCCGCCTGGCGCAGCCGCAGTTCGATGCTCGGCAGCCCGATCACGTTTCGGCAGAACGGCGCGTTGCTCGAAGCCGTCGCCGAAGACATCGACCACGACGGCGCGCTGCTGGTCCGGATGGCGGACGGCACGCACGTCAGGCTCGTCGCCGGCGAGGTCGAGAGCGTCAGGTTGGCATAGCCCTCATCCGTAGGTCTTGCCCTGGTCCACGACATAGCCGCCCTCGTGCGTCCCCTGTGGATCGTGGTGGGTGAAGTGGATGAGGCCACCCTTCGAGTTCCAGATGTACTCGCCGTGGACAATGACGTGGTCGCCGACCTGGGCCGGGACACGCGGGGCGATCGAGAAATTGTGCTCGACCTCGATGGTCAGATCCTGCGCGCTGAGCCTGATGATGAATTGTTCGTGCATCCCGGTGCTGCTGCTCCGGTCGGGGAGCAGCCGGATGATCGTGCCGTCGGCGGTGACTTCGACATTGGACCGATGGCCCTGGAAGTCGGCAACGACGGCCGCGTCATCCGGAGTTCGGCTGGCAACGGCTGGCGGGCTGCTCGCGGCACCGCAGGCCGCGAGCAGAAGGCCGACGGCACAAGCCGCGGCGCGTCTAACTGACCTTGACCTCGCCCGTCATCTGGGCATGGATCGTGCAGTGATACTTGTAGTCGCCCGCTTTGGTGAAGGTGACGGTGAACTTGAAGCCCGCGTTCTGCAAGCAGGAATCAAACGAACCGTCATCCGCCGTGACACTGTGGTTGATCGAGGTATCGACCCAGTCCCACTCGACGCTGTCGCCAGTCTTGACGCTCAGAGACGAAGGATCGAAACGGCCGACCGTGTTCGGGTCAGGGTTGATCTTCACGGTTTGGGCCGCCGTCGCCCCGCTCGCGCCACCGGTCGGGTTGCAGCTGCTCCCGCCGCCGGCACCGCTGCTGCTACCCCCGCAGGCCGTCAGGAGCAGCGCCGCACCGCCGGCCACCATGGCCATCTTCCAAACGCTCACGCTCGCCTCCTTGACAACCGAATTACCCTCGACTGAGTCTAGGGGCCGCCCCGCGGATCTCGCAACCGAAACGGCGGCGCGCCGCAGGAATCAGGTGCTTACCTTACTCGGGAAGCTCTTCGAGTTCTCGGCGGGCGTCGCGAATCCACATCGCGATCGATAGCACCGTGATCACCGCGCCCGCGATCAGCACCACAAGGTTAAGGATGAGCCCGGTCAGCACCAGCGCGATGCCAACCGCCACCAGCACCGGCCAGATCGAGGGCGGGGGCAGGTGAATCGCCTCGTGCGCATCGGTATGCTGCGCCTCTGGTTCCGCCATCAGCCGAAGTTGTTGTAGATCAAGGCCCAGGCGAAGGCCAGCCCGAACATGATCAGGGCCGTGACGAACATCAGGATACCCAGCCGGACGTTCTTGCGGGCTTCTTCCCTATGCATTGGCCACCGGCAACTATAACCGCCCCACCATTCGATCCGCCACCATCACGGCGAAGAGTAAACCCAGGTATGCGATCGAGTAATCGAAGAGCCAGCGCGACCAGCGCTGTCGCCGCGAGCGGAGGTTCAGAACCGCAAGCGCCACGAACAACCCGCCGAGCAACGTGGCACCGACGAGATAGACGGCCCCCAGGATGCCGGTCAGCACCACGGCCAGCGTGACCGCCACCAGCAGCAGTGTGTAACCCAGGATCTGGCGTCGGGCGGCCTGCTCGCCGCGCACCACCGGCAGCATCGGCAGCTGCGCCCGGGCGTAATCGCCGCGCAGCCGCAGCGCCAGCGCCCAGAAGTGGGGTGGCGTCCAGAGGAAGATGATGGCGAACAGGTAGATCGCCGTCAGGTCGACACGATGGGTGACCGCGGCCCAGCCGACCAGCGGCGGCACGGCGCCGGCGGCGCCGCCGATGACGATGTTCTGCACCGTGGTGCGCTTCAGCCACAGCGTGTAGACGAAGACGTAGAAGAGCAGGCCGCTGATCGCCAGCGTCGCGGCCAGCACATTGACCCAGAAGGCGAGCAAGACGAACGACACCAGTCCGAGCGCGATCCCGAAGAGCAGCGCATGGCTGGGCACGATGCGCCCATCGGGAAGCGGGCGGCGCCTGGTGCGCAGCATCTCCCGGTCCAGGTCGCGATCGATCCAGCAGTTGATGGCGCCAGCACCAGCTGCCGCCATGGCCCCGCCCAACAACGTGAGCAGCACGAGGCGGGTCGACGGCCAGCCGCGCTGCGCCATCATCATGCCGCCCAGGGCGGTGATCAGAAGCAAGGGAATGATCCGGGGCTTGGCCAGGCTGATGTAGTCGAGGGCGACGTCTCGGGCGGGCCGGCGTGCCGTCCGAGCTTCGCCGAACGCGATCGGCTCCTCTGCGGAAGGCAACCGGCTGGAGATGACGGCCAGCACGATGGTGCCGACCCAGACGGCGCTCGCCAGGGCCAGGTGCAACCCACGGAAAATCGGCGCCAGGTGGAGGGTCACCACCGCCGCACCCACGGCGACCTGGAAGACCAGAGCGGCCAGCGTCAAAGCGACGGTGGCGCGGACCGCGGGGACTCGGGGGTGGCGCCGGAGCACCGTGAACAGCCCGACGATGATCAGCACCCCGATCAGGCCGGCGACCGCTCGATGGAGTAGCTGCACCGACGGCAGGCCGTCGAAGCTCAGGCTGAAGCCGCCGCCGCACAGCGGCCAGGCGTTGCAGACGCTGGTTGCGCCACTGGCAACCACCAGGGAGCCGCTGAGGATCAGGACGTAGGTGCCGGCCGCGGCCAGTCGAGACCAGCGCGCCGACGTTCGATCGATCGCCCGAGAACCCAAGCCTGAGCCCTGGGCGGCGACGGCGGTGATCGTCGCGGCGCCGAGCAGCGCCATCGCGTTGGCAAGATGGGCCAGGACGACGATCGGCGGCAATTCGAGCTTTACCGTGATGGCGCCCAGCGTGATCTGGATGACGAGCAGCCCAAGCATCACGCTGGCGGCGGTAACGACATCGCGCCGCTGCCGCCAGAAGAGCCAGGCGAACACCACCGTCAGGACGATCAGCGTCGTGGCCAGCACGGTGACGGTCCGATGCGAGTATTCGATGATCGCGTGCGCGTTCAGGGGCGGCACCAGGTTGCCGTGACAGAGCGGCCAGTCAGGACAGCCCAGGCCCGAGCCCGAGACCCGGACCACACCACCGAGGACCACCAGCGCGTAGGTCACCACGGCGGTGACGGCGCTCAGTCCGCGAAAAGCCTTCACGCTGGGGCGCGCCTCAGGCGTGTTCGGCTGCCGCCGTCACACCGCGACGCACATCGCGCCAGGGCCGTCCACTCCGCACCGGCGGGACCGTGTCGAAGTTATAGGCAGGCGGCGGCGACGTCGTCGCCCATTCGAGCGTGTTGCCCTCCCAGGGATCCGCCGGCGCCCGGCGGCCACCGCGAACGCTGATGGCGAAGTTGACGAGGAAGATGGCGATCGCCAGCGCGATCATGAATGCGCCGATGCTGGCCATCAGGTTCCAGGGCGCCCAGTCGGTGCGGTTCACGTTCCAGGCCGCGATCCGCCGCGGCATGCCCTCCAGGCCGAGGAAGTGCATCGGCATGAAGGTGATGTTGAAGGCGAGCAGCTGGATCCAGAACTGGATCTTTCCCAGCCGCTCGTTGAGGTAGCGCCCCGTCATCTTCGGGAACCAGTAGAAGAAGGCGGCGAAGACCCCGAAGACGCTGCCGCCGAAGAGCACGTAGTGGATGTGGGAGACCACCCAGTAGGTCGCATGAATTTGATAGTCGACGGCCAGCGACGCCATGAAGACGCCGTCGACCCCACCCATCAGGAACATCAGGACAAACGCCACGGAAAAGAGCATCGCCGTCGTGTATCGGATCGATCCGCCCCACAGCGTGGCCAGCCAGTTCAGGACTTTCACGCCGGAGGGCACGCCGATCATGGCGGTAGTGGCCATGAAGAACTCCTGCAAGCCCAGCGGCAGGCCGGTGGTGAACATGTGATGAGCGAAGACCATGAAGCCCAGCACCCCGATGGCCGCCATCGAAAAGGCCATGGCACGGTAGCCGAAGATCGGTTTTCGCGAGAACACCGGGATGATCTCGGACACGATTCCAAAGGCAGGCAGGATCATGATGTACACCGCCGGGTGCGAGTAGAACCAGAAGATGAACTGGTAGAGCAACGGATCGGCGCCCTGGTTGAAGAAGTGCGTGCCGAGCTGCCGGTCCATCAGCACCATCGCCAGCACTCCAGCCAGGAAGGGGCTGGCCAGCAACACCAGGCCGGCGGTGATCTCCATTGCCCATACGAACAGTGGTAGCCGGAACCAGGTCATCCCCGGCGCCCGCATGTTGTGGATGGTGACGAGAAAGTTGATCGCGCCCATGATCGAAGAGATGCCCAGGATGTGCAGGCCGAGGATCCAGAGGTCCTGCCCCAGCCCGGCCGCGTATGCCCGCTCCGACAACGGCACGTAGCCGGTCCAGCCGGCGGCGGCTGCCCCGGTCTTGGTGAGGAGCCCGCCGTACATCGTCAGCCCGCCGAGCGGAATCAGCCAGAAGGAGAACGCGTTGATCCGGGGAAAGGCCATATCCCGAGCGCCGATCATCAGCGGCACGAAATAGTTGCCGAATCCCGAGAACACGGGAATGATCCAGAGGAAGATCATCGTGGTCCCGTGCAGCGTCATGATCTCGTTGTAGGTTTGGGGTTTCAGGAACGTATTGCTGCCCACCGCCAGCTGGGTGCGCATCAGCAGGGCCAGCACGCCGCCGACCAGGAAGAAAAAGAACGTCGTGTACAGATAGAGGATGCCGATCTTTTTGTGGTCGACGGTGGTCAACCAGTCCAGCACGCCGCTGTAGGTGCGTGCCTCGCGCCGCGGAAGAGCGATGCTAGCCATGCGCGACTATCCTCCTGTCACCGTGATCGTGCCAGCCATGCCCGCTGACTCGTGGTATTTGCAGACGTAATGGTAGGCACCGGGCTTTGAGAACTTGAGCTCGAATTTGGCGCCGCCGTTCATGTCGGGGGAACTCGGCACCTGCTTGCTGTCGAAGACGACGTTGTGGAGCGAAGTGCCATCGTTGCTCCACTCGATGACATCACCGACTTTGACACTCAGGCTCGCGGGGTCGAACTTCAAGGCGTCGTTCTCGGATACCTTGCTGGTGGCGGGCGCGCCGGTCACCGTCTCGGCGACGGCCTGACCACCGCCGACGACCTTGCCTGCGAGAAAGGCCTGGTAATCAGTTTGCGATACGGCGTCGACCTCAATCGCCATGGAAAAGTGGCCGAGCCCGCAGAGCTCATTGCACTGTCCGAAGTAGGTCCCCGGCTGGCTGGCCTCGAGCCAGCCATGGTTTTTCTCGCCCGGTATCGCGTACACCTGGCCGCCCAGCCGCGGCACCCAGAACGCGTGCAGGACGTCTTTGCTTGTGACCTCCAGCTCGACGACCTGTCCGACCGGGATGGTCAGCGTGCCATTGCTCGTCTTGCCGTTCGGATACTTGTAGGACCACGCCCACTGGATGCCGGTCACCTGCACCGTCAGGTTGGGCGGCGGGCCATTGCGCACGTAATCCATGCGCAGGGCCGTGCGCACGAACAGAAAGCTCACGATCAGCACCGGGATTGCGGTCCAGACGATCTCCAGGCGGGTATTGCCATGGACTTGTTCTGGCTCCCTGTCGTCCCGACGGCGGAAGCGCAGGGCTGCATACACGATCAGCCCGCCGACGATGACCAGCACCGCCATCGCGATCCAGAAGATGCCGACGTAGACGTCCAGGATCTCCTGGGCGTTCGGTCCTGCTGGGTTGAGCGGGCTTACATCGACGGCCGCGACAGAGATTGGAACGAGCGCTGAGACGAGGCACAGCGCGGGAACCAGGTAGCGCAGCAGCCGACGACGAGTCACGCTCACGACAGTCTACTCAGGCTCATCGATGAAACCACCACCAGCGGCCTCCGGGTTGGCGCTCGCCATTGATTTCCTGCGCGGTCCGGCGCGCATCATGCATGGCGTCGTACCAGAAGATGAGGGCGAGCAGGAAGGTCGTCATGAAGAGCAGCAGCGAAACCATCTCGATCAGCAAGGAGAGGAGCACCATGAAGCCACCGCGTGGCCTCCACAGCATCAGCAGCTCGGCCGTGACGCCGGGAATGTTGAGCGTGACGAAGAAGAGACCGACCACGCCCAGCAGGAAGATCGCGGCCTTCCTCGGTTGTCGGTTGTAGAGCTGCCCCAGCCCCGGCACGGCGGACAGCCAGCTGGCCATCCGCACGCTGCGATGGCCTGATACTCCCTCCCCCTTGTGGGGAGGGTCGGGGAGGGAGTCTACGACGCGAGCCGACTTGGGCTGGACCACGACGCCGGTTATCGCTGGAACATCCGGTAGCAGTAGTAGGCCACCAGCAGGATCGTGCACACAGCCCAGATGAGGACGAACAGGAAATCGCCTGGGCCCGGGTCGCGGCTGAGATTGATGAGTTCGACAATCGCGGGGAACATCATCCGCCCGCCTTATGCGCCTTGGTCACGTCGAGCAGGTTCTCGGACAGAATGACGAGCGCCGTGAATCCGGCCAGGACCGCGAAGGCGACGATCGTGCCGATCAGGTTCTTCAGCTGCTGGCGTCTCATGGCAGGCTCGCGTACTGCTGCCACATCCGGATCCAGTGGACCAGCAGATTGACGTTCTCGTTGACAGGCTGCGGCAGGAGGCCTTTCGCACCCCATGCCGGCATGATCGTTCCCAGGTGCTCCTCCCCGGTATTCCCGAGGTAGATGCACCGATAGTAGTAGTCGTCGCTGAAGAAGCCGAGCCGGTTCTGGTCATTCAGCGGCGGGCCTTTGCCACCCTCACCGGTGGACCCGTGGCATTGGGCGCAGTTGTTTTCGTAGAGCTGCGGGGCTTTGTCGTAGACGCCGAAGGGATTCGGCACCAGGTTCGTGTGCGCGCCGTCCTGGCTGGTCGCTTGGCGGTTGCCGTTGTGGCAGATGATGCAGCCGGTCTCATCGATGCCCAGTCCCTTGTATTGGCTGGGGATGAACCCGGTCAGCTGCGCGACGACCGGTTTGTTGGTGGTCGGATCGGTGACGACCTTGCCGTTCGCGTCGAGCACGTAATACGGTTGCCCGCCAGGCGTGTTGCAGTTCGCCGCCGTCAGCGTTGGCGCCGATACGGCTGGCGCCCCTGGCGATGCCCCGGGTGAGGCCGACGCTGATGCCGAGGCAGATGCAGCCGCTCCGGGCGCTGCGGATGACGACGGTGCCGCCGAGGCCGAAGGCTTCGCGGACGCGCTGGCCGAGGCTTTTGCCGACGCCGACGGGCTCGCGCTCGGCGAGGCGCTCGCGGCTGCCGCCGGCGCCGCCCGGCAGATCAGCGTGTCCTGGCCGTACTTGGCAAAGACTTTGTCGTCGACGAACGACGGATGATTTCCCCCCAGCCGGCTGGCGGCCTCATTCGGGCCGATCTTCTGGATGTCAGGGACATGGCAGGTGATGCAGCGCTCCACCACGAACTGGTTGTTGACCCTGACCTTGGGAAACAGCTGCTGCACCTGGATGGGGAAGTCCTGGCCGTACTTCTGCGCATAGCTTTGCTGGATCCCGACCCAGGGACGGCTGAAATCCTGGTAGAAGGCATAAGCCAGCAGCACTAGGAAGAGCACGCTCACGATCAGGAAGGCGCGCCCTAGCAAGGATTCCCACCGCAGTTCTGCGGATTGCCCAGCACCCAGCCCCAGTTCCAGATGAACTCGTGGCCGCGGAAGAAGACCCCGATTAACACCAGCGCCACGACGACCGTCGTGTAGAGCGCGAACAGAATGATCGCGACCTTCCGCTCAGACGGCCTGCGGCTCGGATTGCGGTCCAGGAACGGGATCAGGATCATCAGCACGATGACGAAGGTCGGAAACGCCACTCCCGCCATCAGCGGCGGGAATCGCGAGAGCAGCTCCTGCAGGCCGAGGAAGTACCAGGGCGCCTTCGAGGGATTTGGGGTCACACCAGGGTTGGCCTGGCCGAGCAGTGGCGCCGGGATGAACGAGACGATGATCAGGAAGACCGTCGCGCCGACGGCAACGATGAATTCTTTGAAGATGAACTCGGGGAAGGAGACGATCATCTCGTCGTCGCTGTCGTCGCGGAGCGTGGTCGGCGCCTCGACCACAGTGCGCCGCTGCGCCGTGACCCGGTCCCGGGCGGCGATCCGGTCGCGAGCCTCGGTGGCCATGCCTTACCTAGAGACCCCCGCTGAAGCCATCTTTTCGCACTCGCCAGAAGTGGACCACCATGAACAGGAAACCGATCAGGGGCAGTCCCACGACGTGCATGACGTAGAAGCGCAGCAGAGTGGCGTCGCCGACTGCTCGGCCACCCAGCATCAAATAGCGCGTGTACGGGCCGCCGATGGGGGCGTACTTCGCCATGTTGGTCCCCACGGTGACCGCCCAGATCGAGAGTTGGTCCCAGGGAAGCAGATAGCCCGTGAAGCTCAGCAGCAGCGTGATCAGGAGCAGCAGGGTGCCGATCCCCCAGTTGAACTCGCGCGGCTTCTTGTAGGCACCGGTAAGAAAAACCCGGGCCATGTGCAACCACACCGTGATGACCATGGCGTGCGCCGCCCAGCGGTGCATGTTGCGAATGAAGCCGCCGAAGGTCACGACAAATTGCAGATCGCGCATGTCCTGATAGGCGTGCTGGATGGAGGGCACGTAATAGAACATCAGAAAGAGTCCAGTCACGGTCAGCACGATGAAGAGAAAGAATGACAAGCCGCCGAGACACAAGGTGTAGGACATGCGGATCCACGAACGCCGGACCCGTACTGGATGGATGTGCAGCACGAAATTCGTCAGCGCCGTGCGAGCCGCGATCTTGTCGGTCAGGGGCAACCCATGACGAAAGAGAGAGCTCGTCATCTGCGCCAGGACGGCGTACATCTCGTCGAACGCGGCCCGGATGACCCTCATGAACCCTCCTTGGAGCTCCTCTTAGACCTTCAGCCGAAATTTGTGATCCACGACGACGGAGCGGTCGATCAGCAGCTTGCCGTCTTTCGCCTTTTCGATGTGGACCCGGTCCATCGGGCGCGGCGCCGGTCCATAGAAATTATCGGCGTCTCGGAAGTACCGGCTGCCGTGACAGGGGCACTTGAACCCGGGCAGCGCCGGATTGGCCTTCGTGGCCTCCTGGCCGGTGTCCGGATCTTTCGAGATCTGCGCGCCGGATTCGACCAGGTCGCTGGTGACGTCGGGGAAATATCTCGGGGTGCAGCCCAGATGGGTGCAGATCAGGCTGATGGCGTAAAACCCGTCTGGATCGCGGTTGATGACCACCCGCTTGTCGATGATGACGGTGGTCGAGCCGACCGGGTAGGCGTCGGGAGGATCGGCCTTGAACGCGGGCGGATCTTCGTACGTCGCGTTGGGCTGGATGAACTTGACGCTCTGAAAGAGGGCAACCGCGGAGGCAACCATGAACCCCACCCAGCCGGCGATCGCCAGAAAGCTGCGGCGGGTCATCACCCGGGTGTCTTCGACCAGACGCCGAAAATCGGCAGCCATTACACGAAAGCGTTGTGAGCGGGCGGAGTCAGGATCGTCGCAAAGACGATCGTCGACGCCATGATGATGACGAACAGCGCGGCGACCAGCAGGCAACCAAAGTCCGCCTTGATAGCCTCCAGAACCCCGTGCACGTGGTCGAGGATAGCAAAGGGACGGCGTATTCAGACATCGGGTCTCGGCCCGAGCCGCGTCAGGCGCTCTTCAAGTCGGCGACGGGTCGGGTCGGTGCGAATTCGAGCGCCTTGCGCTTGCGCACGTACTCGTGAACCAGCGAGACGACCGTCGCGTGGCTCCAGGTGAGCGGCGACACCGACAGCGGCGCCTTCGAGTACGGGTCGAGCTGTTCGGCGAGGATTCCGCTGGGGAGCGCCGCGCCCGCCACCCAATCCAGGATGTTGCGAGCCGGCTGCAGGTCGTCGATCGAACTCGCCTGGCTCACCACCCACTGGGCGTACCACATGGTGCAGATGAACCAGGGATTGCCCGGGACGTTGGCGATGTCCTGGCTGACCTGGTAGTACCAGTCGTTCTCATAGCGGGCGATGCCGCCCACCGGGGTCTTGCACCACAGCCGGTCGTAGACCGCCCGCATCGTGCTCACGATCTGCGAATCGTCAGCCGGGAACATGCCGAAATACCACAGCCCGTACACGCTCGAGTCGATCGTCAGGTCGCGGGCCGTCGTCCCGTCCGGCCGGACATAAATCCGTCTGATAAATCGATTGAGCTCCGGATCGAAGAGAAACTTCTTTACGCCCTCGCGCATGCCGTCGGCGACCGAACGATAGCGCTCCGCGTTCGCCGTCTCGCCGTAGAGCTGGGCGAAGTTCGCGGCGGCTCGCAGCCCCGCCCAGACCGCCGCCACGGTAAAGCTCATCACCCCACGGCGCTCCTCCCACAGGTCGTAGCTGGGCTCGGGTAACCCGGTCAACGGGTCGATGTAGCTCGCCAGGAAGTCGGCCGAAAGGATGATCAACGGCCGGTAGTAAGCCTTGAAGAATTCGAAGTCGCGATGACGGTCGTAGTGCTGCCAGAGCGAGAACAGGACCAACCCCGTTTCGTCCTCCTGGATCGGATACTGCGGTTTGCCCGTCGAATCGACCCATGGATGCCAGCTGCTCCCCGGATCGCCGGCCGGGGTGTACTTGTGCCGGAAGTAGCCGTCCCTGGTCACGATCCGCGCGCATAATTCAAAAAACCGTCTCGGCAGGTCGACATAGCCAGCCTGGTCCATGGCGTAAACGGCGAGGGCCGCGTCCCGCGGCCACATATAGCTATAGGTATCGCGGGCGAACTTGACGATGTCAGAGTCGTTCGCCGCCAGCACGGCGCCGCCGGCGTCGACCTGGGTGCGGACGACGAGCAGGCAGCGTCGATAGAGTTCGGCGATCCGCGGAGAGAGATCGGCAAACTCGCGGTCTTCTTTATTGACCCACGCGGTCCAGTACGAGCGCGTCCGGTTGAGGAAGGCCTCCGGTCCACGCAGCGCGATGACGTCGGCAATCGTCTGGAGGTCGGCAAAGTTCCGGGCGGCGATCAGCCACTGGTACGCGGTCGCGGTCTGCCCTTGCTCCAGCCGGCCCAGCTTCAGGGCGAGGGTCATGTCGACCGATCCCTGCTCGATCGGGTTGTTTCCCAGCTCGCCGTCCTCGGCATCCCGCCAGGTGCCCTGGGCGCCGTTGACATCTTTCTTGCCGCAGGCGTAGCCGTCGAGGCCGATCCGGTCGCCTACCTGGGCGCAGGCGGCAAAGCAGCGCTGGCCCTTGTAGGCGACCAGGCCTTTGACCGCGGGGTAATACATGACGGTATCGCCGACCTCGGTGCCGTAGATATCCCAGTCATAGTGAAAAAACAAACGAATCTCGCGGGCCGGCCCGTCGTTGACGACTCGGACGCGACGGAACAGCGCGTCCCGGCCGAGGTCGACGCAGTCGTTGAAGGTCAGGCTGACGGCAAGATCCGGGTGCCGCAGGCTGACGTCGGTGACCATGGTGTCGGCCAGGTAGACGAGGTTCCGTGACCAGGCGGGATCATCGAGCCAGGCGAAGCGCCCATCCACCCAGATGCCAAAGCGACAGGGCCCGCCGCTGGTGTGGTTTTCCTGGCCGATCCGCGGGTAATAGATGTCGCGCAGCTCGTAGTTGCGGTCGAAGTTGACGAGCAGGCTTCCGTTGCCGATCGGCAGGTCTCGCGGCACCGTGCGCCATTATGGCCTGCCCGGAGCCTCGACCGGCGAGCGCGTACCGGATTGTTACGCTGGCGGCTAGTGGCCCTGGGGACGCGATCCGCGCGACTTTCCATTCGCTCGCGCAGGCGGGCCGACGTCATCGACATCACGGACCGGGTCCAGGACATCGTCAAAGACAGTCGGCTCGAGACCGGCCTGTGCCAGATCTACGTGCCCCATACGACGGCCGGCGTCTTCATCAACGAGAACGCCGACCCCGATGTCATGGATGATTTTCTCGCCACGCTCGACCGCCTGGTCCCCTGGGAGAACGACTACCAGCACGCGGAGGGCAACGCGGCCGCCCATATCAAGTCGACGCTGATCGGCACCTCACAGACCGTTCCGGTGCGCGACGGCAAGCTGGCCTTAGGGCAGTGGCAGGGCATTTACTTCGCCGAATTCGACGGCCCACGCGAGCGCCATTTCCAGGTCACCGTCCTGGGATAAACGCGAAGCCGCCCAACGGGGCGGCTTCGTCGTCTCGGCTCGGAACGCTACTTCTTGCCGGCGGTCTCCAGCTGACGCGGCTCGCTGT
Organism: Candidatus Dormiibacterota bacterium; assembly: GCA_035716185.1. Lineage (GTDB taxonomy): Bacteria > Chloroflexota > Dormibacteria > CF-121 > CF-121 > CF-13. The sequence goes on along the minus strand of DASTJZ010000002.1, from coordinate 1,776 downwards.
TGGCGCCCGTCCCGCCGCTGATCGGAATCTTGACCGACTTCGGCTTTGCCGGCTGCGCCTTCGGCACCGTCAGGGTCAGGACCCCATTCATGAACTGGGCCTTGGCCTGATCGCCGAGCGCGTCCTCCGGCAGCGTCACCTGGCGGCTGAACTTGCCATAGAAGTTTTCGCGCAGCCAGAAATTCTCGGCCTTCGCATCAGCCGGCGGCTTGATCTCGCCCTTGATGCTGATCTGGCCGCCGTCGAAGGTCACGTCCACGGTGCTGGGATCGACGCCGGGAACCGACGCCCGGATGACCCACTCCTTGTCCGTCTGGTAGACGTCCAGGGGCAGGTAACCTTCCCCGACTGCGCCCACCGTCCGCGACTGGCCCGGAACGCCGAACGTATCGCCGAACAGGCGATCCATCGCACTGTGCAGCGACATCAGATCACTGATTGGTGACCAACGAATCACGCTGCTCATCGCACGACCTCCTCAGAGTAATTTTTTTCGCTGGCCGATATACCCCGGCTGGCGGCCCGGCTAAACCAAAAAATCCGATCCCCGTAACCCTGCGTGACGGCCGTAACCGGGGCGAAGATGCCGGTATATACTGTCAAGACTCTTTAGCCGGGGAGACGCATGCTTACCAGCATCAAGTCGGTCGGCAGCCATGTTCCGTCCGGCATCCTGACCAACGCCGACCTCGAAAAGATGGTCGAAACGTCCGATACGTGGATTCGGGAGCGCACGGGGATTGTCGAACGCCGGATCGCCGCGGTAAACGAAACCGCAACCGAGCTGGCCGCTGCGGCGGCGAAGGATGCGCTGGCGGCGGGCGGCTTTCGCCCGCAGGATACCGACCTCATCGTTTGCAGCACCTCGACGCCGGATTCGATGTACCCGTCTGTGGCTTCCCGAGTCCAGGAACAAATTGGCGCCCGCGGCCCGGCCTTCGACATCCAGGCCGCCTGTACCGGGTTTCTCTATGCCATGAGCGTTGCCGACCGGTTCGTGAGCTCGGGCGAGGCAAAGCAGGCGATCGTCATCGGCACCGAGACGCTGACCAAGATCATCAATTTCCGCGATCGCGGCACGTGTGTCGTTTTCGGCGATGGCGCCGGCGCGGTCGTGCTCGGTCCTGGAGCCATGGGCATCAAGTCGTGCGTGCTCGGTTCGGACGGCTCGGGTGGCGATTTGATCTATGTGGCGCCCGGCGCAGACGGGCCGGAAGGTCCTGGGCGGCCCGAGATCCGCATGGATGGCCGAAAAGTCTTTCGATTTGCGACAGAGATCCTGGCGCAGGCCACGCTGCAGGCACTCGAAAAGGCGAACGTCCGGCTGGAAGATGTCCGGCTGATCGTTCCCCACCAGGCAAACGCCCGGATCATCGAGGCCGCCGCGAAACGCCTGGGCGTGAATGGCGATGTCATGGTCAACAACATCGCCAACTACGGCAACACGAGCACGGCCTCGATTCCCCTGGCGCTGAAGGAGGCGCTCAGCGCGGGACGGCTTAACCGAGGCGATCACGTCGTGCTCGTGGGGTTCGGTGCCGGCCTGACCTGGGGAGCTTGTGTGATCGAGTGGGAAGGCGCGCCCGCCAGGGTCGCGGCCTGATCCATGTTCCGGCCCAAAACACGATATGTGGCGCTGCCGTCCCCCCGAGCCGGGGTCGGCGAAGAAGTCGATCGGCTGACCTGTCCGAAATGCGACACGTCGCTCGAACCAGCCCGGCTCGCCGCCGCGCTGCGGGTCTGCTATCGATGTGGCTATCACTTTCGATTGCGCGC
>DASTJZ010000001.1:0-8971 GCA_035716185.1 Candidatus Dormiibacterota bacterium | reverse complement strand
GACGATCCCGTAGCGCGAGACCTGGTCGCGTTCCACCCGCTGCAGCGCCAGCACCGAGGCCTCCTGCTTCGCATAGACATCCATCATCTGTTTGATCGCCGGGGTCTGCGATCGGATGATGTCATCCGCCAGGAAGACGGCAAAGGGCTCGGTGCCGACGAGATCCTTTGCCATCAGCACGGCGTGGCCCAGTCCGAGTGGCTCCTTCTGGTGGATATAGGTGATGTCCACCAGGTCAGAGATCTTGCGGACCACCTGCAACTCGCGGGTCTTGCCCCGGTCCTTCAGGTAATGCTCGAGCTCGAACGAGATGTCGAAGTGATCGACGATGGCGCGCTTGTCCCGCCCGGTCACCACGATGATCTGATCGATGCCGGCGGCCACGGCTTCCTCCACGCCGTACTGGATGATGGGCTTGTCGACGATCGGCAACATCTCTTTCGGTTGTGCCTTGGTCGCCGGCAAGAAGCGCGTGCCGAGCCCGGCGGCTGGGAACACGGCTTTGCGTATCGCCGTCACCCGATAACTTTACTTTTTCTTCTGTTTCGCGCGGTCGCGCAGCGCGATCTGGATTCGCTTCACGCCGGCGTTGTCCACGACCATCTTGGGCCGTCGCGCTTTGCGCTCGCGAGCCCGAATCCGGGCCGCGGCCTTTGGCGGGAGATCGTCTTCGCTGCTCAAGCCGGGGAAGCGCTGGGGGATGCCGATGGCGACGGCGCTGGGGTTGCCGTCGGTTTCGCGGTCGGCGACGCTGAGGCCGTGGGTGAGGTGCCGGTGCCGCGCAGTTCGGCGGCCGTCGGCGGAGGACCGCCGACCACATTCGCAAAGTAGGTCAGCGGCAGCCCGCCCCCGATCCGCAGCCGCGACAGAAAGTACAGCTGCCCGGCCGAGTGCCAGGATCCGTAGAAGGTCGAGGCCGCGGTTTCGAACCCGTCGCTTTTCGCCTGGGCTTCGTCGTAGGCGTTGTAGCTGCCGTAGGGATAGGCGAAATCGAGAACCGGATGGCCAAGCAGCCCCTCCAGCGTGAGTTTGCTCTGCTTGATTTCCCAGGCCGCGCGCGCCGGCGATTGGGCCGCCAGCGCGACGTGATCAACGGTGTGGGCCCCGATGGTGAAGCCCATTCCGTCGGCGGCGACCACCTGGCTCGGCGTCATGTATCCGCCGTATCCCATGTGGCCGCTGATCACGAAATTCGTCGCGGTAAAGCCGTGGCTCCGCAGCACCGGAATCGCCGCCGTGAAGAAATCGGCGTAGCCATCGTCGAAGGTCAGCACCACCGGGCGGGATGGAAGGCCGCTGTGGTTCTTGATGGCGACGACCGCCTGATGCAGGGAGATGACGTGGAAGCCATGATTGGCCAGATATTGCATCTGCGCGGCGAAGGCCGTGGGCGTCGTCGAGAGGCCGTAGCCCACCTTGTCGCTGGCAATGGGGTTGATCCGGATGTAGTGGTAATAGAGGATCGGCACATAGGTCACCGGCCCGCTCGGGACCGGGGCTTTCTTGGGATTCAGTTCCGCGAGGACGAGCTGCTGGATCGACGGCGACGCGCTGGGCGTTGCCCTGGCCCGGCGCAGGGCGATCAGACTATTCCGTTCATCGGCGTCGCCGGCAATCCCGCTCTGCTCGACGACCGCCGCTGCCCCGAGCGGCGTGGTGGGGATCAGCCCCGTATGGGGCACGAGGGCGGCGACCAGCAGGAGCGACGTCAGGACCGCCCATCGACCGGCACACTGCGTCCATCTGCCCATTGGCTGCCCCTGTAACGTGAAACGCCTCCCCAGGTTTCGGAGCTTAGCGAATCGAGGCAATCACAGGTTTGACGGCACCTCGTTGCCGCCATACCGCAACTCCGAGCACGCCGAGCAGGACCAGGGCGGCGCCGCCCACCACCGGCGTCCAGCGGGAGTCCAGGTTCCCCAGTCGCCGGTTCATCTCGGCCTCGAGCCGGCCCCAGCTTCCCGACGGGCTCGCCTCCGGAATGCCGAGCGCCCGGACCAGGCGCCGCTGAAGGCGATCTCGCCGGCCGCCGACGATGCCGACCCGCGGAAAGCTGTCGTTCAGATAGGAAATCAGCGCCAGGGAGGCCGACGACGCCTCGGGCTGCGCTCCCGCCTGCATTTCGTGAAACACAACCCGATCGATGGCTCGATTGAGGGCCTCGACGTCATCCGTGCGAGGCGTCATCGCGGTTTCTCCTGCTCGCTCAGCCGCCGCCGTAATCCATGAACCGCCCGGAACAGCAACAGCTTCACCGCGCCTTCACTCCGGCCCATGATGGCACCGATCTCCTTGTTCTTGAGGTGGCCCTCGAACTTGAGCAGGACGGCCTCGCGCTGATCGAGCGGTAATTTTCGCACGGCCTTGTGCAGCTCATCGCCCTGCTCCCGGCGCAGCCAGAGCCGCTCCGGATCGTTCTCCGGGCCGGCCGGCACCGGGTCCGGCAGCTCGATCCAGGGCGGCCGGCGCCGCCGTTTGGACATCAGGTTTGACGCGACTTTGTAGAGCCATGCTGAGTATGGAATTCCTCGCCATTCGAAATCGTTGAGCCCTTCCAGTGCGCGCTGGAAGGTGTCGCTTGCCAGGTCCTCGGCTTCCTCGCGCCGACCGGAGTGGTAGTAGCAGTACGAGTAGATCTGATCGAAGTAGCGGTCGTAGAGGGCCGCGAAGGCCTTGCGATCCCGCTTGGCGGCTTCGATCAAGCGCGCCTCGTCTTGCAGCTCCGCTGCCGAACGCTCGGTCACGCCGACGACCTATCCATATATGTGCTCTGCGTCGTGAAGGTTACGCGATCACGCCAAGCTGCTTCCCGCCCTTTTCGAAGGCCTCCAGCGCCCGGTCGAGCTGGGCGTCCGTGTGCATGCTGGTGACGATGGTACGGATCCGGCCCCGTCCTTCGGGCACAGTCGGGTAGCCGATGCCCTGGGCAAAGACGCCCATCTGGAAGAGCCGGTCGGAGAGATCCATCGCCACCGAGCCTTTCCCCACGATCACCGGCGTGATGGGCGTCTCGCTGGCTCCCGTCTCGTAACCCAGCCGCTTCAGCCCGGCCTTGAAGCGGGCGGTGTTCTTCCACAGCCGATCGATCCGCTCTGGTTCGGCGAGCAAGACGTCGATGGCCGCGATGCAGGCGGCCGCCACGCCCGGCGGATGCGAGGTGCTGAACAGGAACGGCCGGGCGCGATGAATCAAGAAGTCGCGCACCGCCTGGTCGCCGGCGACATAGCCGCCCAGCACGCCGATCGCCTTCGACAGCGTGCCCATCTGCAAATCGACCCGGCCGTCGAGCTTGAAATGGTTGACCGAACCGCGGCCGTTCTGGCCAAGCACGCCACTGGCGTGGGCGTCGTCGACCATCACCAACGCGCCGAACCGCTCCGCCCGCTCGACGATCCCCGGCAGGGGAGCGATGTCGCCATCCATGCTGAAGACGCCGTCGGTGACGACCAGCTTGACCCGCTTGTCGTGGTGCTTTTCCAGGTGGCGCTCCAGGTCGTCGAGGTCACGATGCTTGAAGATCGATCGCTCGGCCTTGGAGAGCCGGATGCCGTCGATGATGGACGCATGGTTGAGCTCGTCGCTGATGATGACGTCGCCTTCCTTGACCAGCGACTGCAGCACGCCGAGGTTGGCGGTGAAGCCCGACTGGAACACCAGCGAGGCCGGTGTGTGCTTGAACTCGGCAAGTCGCCGCTCCAGCTCCTCGTGGATCGTCATCGTCCCGGCTATCGTCCGCACGGCACCGGAGCCGGCCCCGAATTTTTCGGTGGCCTCGATCATCGCCCGCTCCAGCGCCGGATGGGTGGTCAGGCCCAGGTAGTTGTTGGACGAAAGGTTCAGGACGTGTTTGCCGTCGACGACCGCCTCGGTGTCCTGTGGCGAGCTCAGGACGCGGAGCGGGCGAAACAGCCCCTGCCGCCGCAACTGGTCGAGCTCGTCGGAGAGAAACTGCGTCTTCTTCTCGGTGAGCATGCGTCCTCCTAGCTGCCGTCCGGCAGCAGCACAACTTTTCCAGACCGGCCGCTTTTCATCTGGGCCATCGCCTCCTGGAAATCGTCGAGCGGGAATCGGTGCGTGATCAGCGGGGTGACGTCGACTCTGCCGTTCCCCAGGTAGTCGGCGGTCCGCTCCCAGGTTTCCCAGATTTTCCGGCCGAAGATCCCGTAGATGGTGAGGCCCTTGGTCACCACCAGGTCGTTGAGGTCGAGGGTCACAGGTTGGTCGCCCAGGCCGAGCAAGCTCATCCAGCCACCACTGTGCAGGACTTCGAGTCCCTGGCGGATCGCCGTCGGGTGGCCGGACATCTCGAGGACGACGTCGACCCCCACGCCACCGTTGGCCTTGCGAATATTCGACACGGTTTCGTCCGACGGGCTGAAGACCGCGGTCGCACCCATCTTCTCGGCCAGCTCGCGCCGGTACGGGTTGGGCTCGACCCCGTACACGGCCGCGGCGCCTTCGGCGCGCGCGATCCCCACCGCGCAGAGGCCGATCGGTCCGAGGCCGAAGATGGCGACGGTGTTGTCCTTCAGCGGCCCGGCGGTCGCCGCGTGCACGGCATTGCCGAATGGTTCCTGGAGCGCCGCCACTTCGGGGGTCAGCCCCGGGGTGTTGCGCCAGCAGTTTTCGGCCGGCAACAGCACGAAGCGGGCGAACGAACCGTCGCGGTCGACGCCCAGGACCCGGACGTTCTCGCAAAGGTGATAGAGTCCGCGCCGGCACTGTCGGCAGGTATGGTCGACAACGTGTGTCTCGGCCGCCACGAACGTACCCGGGGGCAAGCCCTGGACCTCCGGCCCGGTGGCCACCACCCGCCCGGACATCTCGTGGCCAAAGACCCGAGGTGGATGGATGTGGCGGCGGGCCCAATCATTCCAATCGAAGATGTGGACGTCGGTGCCGCAGATCGACGATGCGGCGACTTCGATGAGGACGTCCTTCCCCGACGGCTCGGGAATGGGGACCTGGTCGAGTTCGGCGCCCGGACCGGCAGTGGCCTTCACCACTGCCGTCATGGACGTCATGCAAACATCTTATCGTTGGTTAAAGCCCTATTCTGAAGGGCGAAAATTCGGCCAGGAGGGTGTCATGCGAGCGTATGTGTTGATCAATGCGTCGGCAGGGAAGGCAATCGAGGTGGCCCGCTCGCTCCAGGGGGTTAAGGGCATCGAGCTGGCGGACGCCATCACGGGGGAGTACGACGTCATCGCGGCGGTCGAGGCGCCGGACGTGGCCGGTATCGGCTCGGTCATCGTCGAGAAAATCCAGAAAATCGATGGCGTCTTCAAAACGGTGACCTGCCTGGCCGTTCGCTAGCGTCCCGGGACACGCAGCGAGGCGCGAGGATCGCGGCGGAGATTTTCGTCGTGGCCCGCGTCTGGGTGACGGAGACTGTGATCCGGCCGTCGTCATCCAGGAAATACAAGATATTGGATAGCTGCGGCCTGCCATCGCGACGGATGGTAGCCAGCACCCCGTGCCGATGATGCGCGAGGAAATCGCGGGCTCGCTCGAGTGGGATCACCAAAAAATGCTACAGCCGGCACCCAAGGGGGCCGGCTGCATTGAAGGTCAGTCTAAAGACCTGACTACTTCTTCTTCGAGGACTTCTTCGCAGACTTCTTCTTTCCGCCTGCTTTCTTCTTAGCGGCCACCAGAGGTCACCTCCTTCTTAGTCAGATTCTCCCGGTCGGCCGCTGTACGCCGCCGCCGAACGCGCGTGAGCGCCACGATTGCCGTGGACGCGCGGGCGCCGGCGAGGCCGGATGCCGGAAGCAAAGAGGAGAGAGAGAAATGAGGGGAGCGACGACCGTCTGCAATCAACCCTCGGGAGTTTTGATGCCATGCCACAACCTTCAACGTTGTGGCCCTTGAAGATTTGTGAGTGTTGCCCTTCTTCAGCTCCCCGCTCTGATCGTCGCGACGCGGATCAGAGCGCGGCTCAGCGCTCATTACCTGCGACCATAGCATGAATTGAGCAAGTTTGCACAGAGCGGGCCGAAAAATTTCCGTTGATACGGCTTAGCGCGGACCGCGACGAAGAATTTTCCGTCCGTTAGGGGCAGCGACCACCATCACAGCAGGTTTCGAAGTAGAGACCGCACCCGCGACAACGAAATTTGCGTCCGTCCCAGTCGGTTGGCCCGCCGCATGGGCATTCCGGACCCTCATGCGACCAAAGCGGATGAACCTGCACGCTCTCGTGCCGGAGAAAAGGATCAGTCGCTGCGTGGCCGGAGCGAAGCGAAGGCTCGGCTTCGCCGACAGCGACGTCAAGGGAAGGAACCAGCCGGGTTCCTTCCCTTGATGTTTCTAGCTGCACCCGCTGGTGCCGCCGCAGTTGAGGCACTTGTAGCAGGTGCCGTTGCGGATCATGATCGATCCGCAGTCGGAGCAGGCCGGGGCGTCCTCCTGGCCCTGGAAACTGATCTTTACCGGGCTCGAATCGGCCGGCGTCGGCTTGCTCGGCGCCGTCGACGGCGCGGTTGAAGGCTCGAGCTCGAGGGTTGGTTCGCGGCGGACGATGCCGACGGCTTCCTGTTCGCTGCCGCTGAGGAATTTCGACGCCAGCCAGCGGAAGATGTAATCGGTGATCGACTTGGCGATCGGAATTTCGGGGTTTTTCGTGAAGCCCGACGGCTCGAAGCGCGTGTGGGCGAACTTCTTGACCAGAACTTCCAGGGGAACCCCATACTGCAGCGCCAGCGAGATGCTGGTGGCAAAGGCATCCATCAGTCCGGAGATGGTGCTGCCCTCCTTCGACATGACGAGGAAGATCTCGCCGGGCGTGCCGTCTTCGTAGATGCCGACCGTGATGTAGCCCTCGTGGCCCTGGATGTCGAACTTGTGCGTGATCGCCCGGCGCTCATCCGGCAGCTTGCGACGGACCGCGCGGGCCGGCTCACTCTGTGACTCTGAGGCTGCCGCAACGAGCGGCGCGACCGCTTTCTTCGTCTCCAGCGCGGTATTGAGCGGCTGCGACCGCTTGGAATTGTCGCGGTAGATGGCGATGGCCTTCAGACCCATCCGCCATCCCTCCAGGTAGACCTCCATGATGTCCTCGGGGGTGGCGTGCTCCGGCATGTTGACGGTCTTGGAGATCGCGCCGGAAATGAAGGGCTGGGCGGCCGCCATCATCTTGAGGTGGCCCATGTAATGGATCGAGCGAGAGCCCTTGGCCGGCTTGAAGGCGCAGTCGAAGACCGGCAGATCGTCGGCCCGGAGGTGCGGGGCGCCTTCGATGGTGTCGTTCTCGTCGATGTACTGCAGGATCTCTGAGACCTGGCTCTCCGGGTAGCCGATCCGGCGGAGCGCGATCGGCACCGTCTGGTTGACGATCTTCAGCATCCCGCCGCCGACCAGCTTCTTGTACTTGACCAGGGCGATGTCGGGCTCGATGCCGGTGGTGTCGCAATCCATCATGAAGCCGATGGTGCCGGTCGGCGCGATGACCGTCGCCTGGGCGTTGCGGTAGCCATAGAGGTCGCCCAGCTGGCAGGCCTTGTCCCAGGCGTCCCGGGCCGCGCTCAGCAGCGGCAGCGGGACATGGGCCGGGTTGATGTGGTCGATGTAGCTCCGGTGCTGATCCATTACCCGGAGCATCGGCTCGCGATTGATGGCAAAGCCGTTGAAGGGACCCTTCTTCTGCGCGATCCGCGCCGACTGGGCATAGGCCTCGCCGGTCATCACCGCAGTGAGCGCAGCCGCCACGTCGCGTCCGGCGTCGCTGTCATAGGGCAGGCCGGAGGCCATCAGCAGCGCGCCCAGGTTGGCATAGCCGAGACCGAGCGGACGGAAGTCCCGACTGTTTTGCGTGATCGCCTCGGTCGGGTAGCTGGCGTTGTCGACCAGGATCTCCTGCGCCGTGATCAACACCCGGCAAGCCTCGCGATAGGCCTCGACGTCGAACTCACCCCGGTCATCCAGGAACTTCATCAGGTTGATGGAGGCCAGGTTGCACGAGGTGTTGTCCAGGAACATGTACTCCGAGCAGGGGTTGGAGGCATTGATCCGGTCGGTGTTCGGGCAGGTGTGCCAGTAATTGACGTTCGTGTCGTACTGCAACCCTGGATCGCCACAGGCCCAGGCGGCCTCGGCCATCATCTTCATCAGGTCGCGGGCCTTGTAGGTGTCCATGATCTGACCGCTCGTGATGCCGATCGTGTGCCACTCGCGATCCTCTTCGACCGCCTTCATGTACTCGTCGGTCACCCGCACGCTGTTGTTCGAGTTCTGGAAGAAGATGGAGCTGTAAGCCGGTCCATTGAACGACGGGTCGTAGCCGGCTTCGATCAGCGCCCAGGCTTTGCGCTCCTCATCGACCTTGCAGTTGATGAAGTCGACGACGTCCGGATGGTCGACGTTGAGGATGACCATCTTCGCCGCCCGGCGGGTCTTGCCGCCGGACTTGATGACACCGGCGAAGGCGTCGTAGCCCTTCATGAACGAGACCGGACCCGACGCGGTTCCGCCGCCGGCGAGCAACTCTCGCGATGAACGGATCGGCGACAGGTTGCTGCCGGTTCCGGAGCCGTACTTGAAGAGCATGCCTTCGGTCTTGGCCAGGGTGAGGATCGACTCCATCGTGTCGTCGACCTTGTTGATGAAGCAGTTGTGGACAACGATGTTATTGGATAGATAGTTGCCGGACTCAGTCTGGATGTCGTAGACGTCTTGGACGCCAGCGTCTTCGATCCGGACGATCTCCTCCTCACGGAGGTTTGGACAGACTTTGAGGCCGCGAAGCCCCAAGCTGGTAAGGAGAACGTCCTGCTTTTTCCTCCCGATGAAGCCGATTAGCTCGGCAAACCGGGCGCGTTCCGAACCTATTGCGATCTTTAAGACATGAAGATCTTGGCGATCAAGACGCTTCTCCTTGGCACGCCCACGACGAGAGTAGATGCCAAGTGAGCTAAGAAGAATTTGGATCTCCTCGACCCAACGCTCGCTGATGACAGCAAACCCAATGGCT